>DATNFJ010000025.1:0-31791 GCA_035606455.1 Sphingomicrobium sp. | reverse complement strand
ATTGAAGCTCGTCCTCGCTGACCCCGGTTCGAGCAAGGAGACAAGTGCGTTTGTGGCGCTGCAGCCGGCACTTTCGTCGTGCCTGGACAAAGGGGCGACGATCACGCTCGACAAGGCAGCGGTGCACGGCGCGATCGCGCTTAACTTATATCGGCTGGCGAAGGCTCCGCGCGTTGCTGCGTCCGCGGCGGCAAAATGAACCGCAAGTGGAACTAAGTCGCTTGTAGCGAGCGGGACGGCGCGCCATTGGCCGCCCATGTCCGCTCTGTTCACCCCGCTGGAGGTCGGAAGCCTCCGCCTCGTCAATCGGATCGTGATCGCGCCGATGTGCCAATATTCGGCCGGGGACGGCTGCATGACCGACTGGCACGTGATCCATCTCGGCCATCTCGCTTTGTCCGGCGCAGCGCTGCTGACCATCGAAGCGACCGCGGTCACGCCCGAGGGCCGGATCAGCTACGCCGACACCGGCCTCTGGTCCGACGCCAACGAGGAAGCCATGGCGCGCACGCTCGCCAGCGTCCGCCGCTGGTCGGACATGCCGATCGCCATCCAGCTCGGCCACGCCGGCCGCAAGGCGTCGACCGAGAAGCCGTGGTTCGGCGGCAGGCAGATTGCGCCCGGCGAGCCCAACGGCTGGCAGACCGTCGCGCCGTCGCCGATCCCGTTCCACGAAGGCGACAACCCGCCCGTCGAGCTCGACCGCGCCGGACTCGACCGAATCCTCACCGCCTTTGCAGGCGCTGCCGAACGCGCGGCGCGTCTCGATCTCGCCGCCGTTCAGCTCCACGGCGCGCACGGCTACCTCCTCCACCAGTTCCTCTCGCCGCTTTCGAACAAGCGCAGCGACGAATATGGCGGAAGCCTCGAGAACCGCATGCGCTTCCCGCTCGAAGTTTTCGACGCGGTCCGCGCCGTCTTCCCCGCCGACAGGCCCGTCACCATGCGCGTCTCGGGCACTGACTGGGTCGAAGGCGGCTGGGACATCGAGCAGACGACCGCGTTCGCCCGCGCGCTTGAGCAGCGCGGTTGCTCGGCGATCCACGTCTCCTCGGGCGGCCTCGACCCGCGTCAGCAGATTCCCCTCGGTCCGGGCTACCAGGTCCCGCTCGCCCGCGCCGTGAATCGCGCCGTCAATATGCCCGTCGTCGCGGTCGGCCTGATCACCGGCTTCGAGCAGGCCGAGGCGATCGTCGGCACCGGCGACGCCGACCTCGTCGCGCTCGCCCGCGGAATCCTCTACGACCCGCGCTGGCCGTGGCACGCAGCCGCGGCGCTCGGCGGCAAGGTCAAGGCGCCGCCGCAATATCTGCGCTCGCAGCCGCGCCGGCACCCCGACCTGTTCGACTGAACTACTGAAGCGTCCCGTACACCGTCTTCCCGCCGAGCACCGTCGTCAGCACCTTCAAGTCGCGGATCTTCTCCGCGGGCACCTTCAAGATGTCGCCCGACAGGACCACGAAGTCGGCATATTTGCCGGGCTCGATCGACCCTTTCACTTTCTCCTCGAAGGTCGTGTAGGCGCCGTTGATCGTGACGGACCGGATCGCGTCGGCGCGGCTGATGCCCTGGTCCGGCCCGAGCCTTCCGCCCCATTGCGTGCCGCGGGTCACCTCGCCGTAAATCTCCAGCAAAGGCTCGGCATAATAAGAGATCGGCCCGTCCGATCCGCCGGCGAACATGATCCCGTTCTGGAGCCATTCGCGATAAGGCTCGCTTCGGTCCGCGAGCGGCCGCTTCCACGCTTTCAGGATCAGCGCGCCGAGCTCGTAATTGTGCATGTACTGCGAGTTGATGATCAGCCCGAGCCGCTTGACCCGCGCATAATGCTGCGGGCCGAGCAGGAAGGCATGGTCGATCATCCACCGTCGGCCGGTGATCGGCGTCTGCCTGTTCGCATATTCGAATGCTTCGAGCGCCTCGTCGATCGCCGCGTCGCCGACCGCGTGCGGCCGCAGCCGGTAGCCGTATTTCGCGACCAGCGCGGCGAACGTGTCGAACTGCGCGTTCGGCACCTTCTGCAGCCCGCGATAGCCGGGCTTGCCCGGATAATCACGCTCGAGGAAGGCCGTCAGCTCCGCGCCGTCGAGCCCCGTCTCGCCGATCTCGTCCGAGCGGAACATGCCGTCGCCGTCCGAGCCCGGCTTCGGCAGCGCCTTCAGCTCCGCTTCGACCTTGTCCAGCGGCTCGGCGGGATCGATATTGTAAGCGAAGTCCACGCGCACCGAGAGCTGCCCGGCGTCGCGCAGCTTTCGGAACAGCGCCGCGTCCGCCGCCGACCCGCTCGGATCGCCCGCGCTCGTCAGCCCGTGGCTGTTCACCAGCGCGAGCACGCGCTTCATCCCGGCTTCCTTCTCAGCCTCGGTCGGGTGCGGCATGAACGGTCGAACGAACCGCCCCGCATTGTCCATCAGCAGCCCGGTCGGTTCGCCCTTCGCGTCCTTGTAGATCTGGCCTCCCTGCGGATCGGGCGTGTCGCGGGTGACGTGCGCGAGCGCCAGCGCCCGGCTGTTGACGATCACATAATGCGGACCCGGGATCGCGACCGGATTGTCCGGCGCCGCCGCGTCGAGGTCGGCGCGCGTCGGAAGCCGCCCTTCGGCAAGCTGATATTCCCACCAGCCGCGCGTGCCCGTGATCCATTCGCCGGGCTTCACCTGTTTCGCGCGCGCCGCGATCGCCGCCTGGATCTCCTTGATCGAATGGATGTGGGTCAAATCGACCTGGAGCGGCAGCTCCTCGCCCGCGGTTAGGTGGACATGCGTGTCGTCGAAGCCCGGAAGGACGGTACGCCCATGAAGGTCCACGACGCGCGTGTTCGGCCCTTTCGCCTTCATCACCTCGGCGTCGCTTCCGACCGCCACGAACTTCCCGTCGCGGATCGCCGCGGCTTGCGCGATCGAGAATTTCGGATCGACCGTGACGATATGCGCGTGGCGGATGATCAGGTCGGCCGGCGCTGCAGCACTACTCAACAACAAGGCTAATGCGATCATTTCTCATTCCTCTTGGACTTAAAGGGTGAAGCGGATTCCGGCGCGGAAGAAGCGCCCGACGACGTCGTAGAACTGGCCGTTGGTGCTGCTCTCGTTGATGCCGCCGGCGGCGCCGGACGGGATCATCGGCGGATCGACGTTGGTGAGGTTGTTGACGATCGCGAACAGCTCGGCCGAGCGCGTGCCGCTGGTGTGCAGCCGGTACGACACGGTCGCGGTCAGATAGACGAACGGCGGCACATGATTGTCGTTGATCGTGTTCGCCGCGCCCGTGCCTTCGTGGAGCAGGGTGCTGAACACGCCCGCGCCAACGTAACGCGCCTGCAGGCCCAGCCGAAGCGGCCCCCGCGTATAATCGACGAACGCGTCGCCCGCCCACTTCGGAACGCCCGCGGTGCGGTTGAAATTGCTCACCTGTCCCAGCCGGTCGAGGATCCCGCCGCCGGGCGTGCTCGACTGAAGCTCGAGCACCCGCGTCGCCAGCAGCTGTGCCGACAGCGACCCGCCGAGGAAATGCTTGCGCGAATAATCGGCCTCGAAATCGATTCCCCGCGTCTTCGCGCTCGCGAGGTTCAGCCGCGTGTTGGTGATGAACGCGATCGTCCCGTCCGGATTGAAGGTGATCGACTGACAGAATAATTGGTTGCCGGCGAAGCAGCCCTGGGCGAGCGTCGGCGCCCCCAGGGTTGCGATCTCGTCCTTGATCCGGATGTCGTAATAATCGACCGATGCGCTGAGGCCCTGGATGAAGCCCGGCCGGAACACCGCGCCGGCGGTGACCGTGTCCGCTTTCTCCGGCTTCAGGTCGGGATTGCCCGCTTCGATCTCACGGATCTGCACGGATCGGCCGAGCACCGGATCGAACACGTTGGTGTTCGAGCTTCCGCCGTTCTCGAACAGCTCGGCGATGTTCGGCGCCCGGATGTCGCGCGAGCGGGTCGCCCGGAAGCGCACGCCCGGAATAGCGTCCCAGATCGCTCCGATCTTCCACGGATAAACCGTGCCGCTCAGCGAATAATGCGTCCGCCGCGCCGCCGCGTTGAGGCTCAGCCCTTTCGCGAGCGGCGCCTGCGCTTCGGCATAGGTCTCGAAGACCTTGATCACGCCATGCTCGGGAAGCTGGTTGCCGAGGATCCAGCCGCCCACGGACCCGTTCGCATTGACCCGCTGCGAGATCGCGTCCGAGGTCCCGTCGGCGCTGTCGCGGCGATATTCGGCGCCCGCGGCAAAGGCGACCGGACCCGCCCAGGTCGAGAAAGGCGTGCCCTTGATGTCCGCCGCCGCAACGCTCTGGCGCGTGATCAGCTTGAACCGGGCGGTGCCGTTGACGAAGGAATTCACCGTCTCCGACCCGTCGCCGAACACGTCTACGGGCAAGCAGCCGTTGCCGGGATTGGTCAGGGTCGACCGGCAGACGATATTCCCGGTCGCCGGATCGACCACCGCGTCGACCGCCTCGAAGAATTCGTTCTGCTTGCGGTTGTTCGGCCCGAACTTCAGGTCGTAATTGTTCTGGCCGTATTGGGCATAGGCGTCGGCGGTCCAGCCGCCGAAGGTCGCGGTGACGCCCCCGACCGCCTCGACCGTCGTGTCGTTGCGGTTCAGCCGGATCTTGCCCGTGTCGTTGCTCACCCGCCCGATGGTGATGGTCTGCAGATTGTCGGCCGCCATCAGGTCCTTGACCGCTTGCGGAAGGAAGGCGTTGTCGCGCTTGATGACGAGGTTGCCGCGGTCGCGCGCCTCCTGCGACGCGCCGCCGACGACCGAGTTCCCGCCCGAAGCTTCCGCGAACAGCTGCACCTGGTCGCTGACGTCATATTTGGCCGAGGCGAGCGCGTTGAAGTCGCGCACAGGAGTTCCGAGCAGCGCCAGCAAATTCTCGTTCTGGTGAGCGCCGTCGCCGCCGATCATCGTCGACCCGAACACCTGGCCGAAGTCGTAATTGGAGATGCTCCCGCCCGGGCCGAACTGGATTCCGCGCAACGGCCCGCTGACGATCAGTCCGCCGGGCGTGGTGATGGCCGAATGGACGTCGGGCGAGATGATGAAATTGGGCAGGCCGTTCTTGGCGAAATTGGGGTTGGTGATCAGCCCGACGTCGCGCTGACCCCAGCCGCGCGTCAGCTGGGTTCCGATCGGGCCGATGTTGACGAAATCGAAACCGGCCATGATCCGCCCGCGCCCGTCGGCGAAATGGGTACCGCCGGCGAGCGATAAGCGCTCCTCGTCGCCGTCGCCGCGCTGCGACATGCCGCCTTCGGCCGTGCCCTGGACTCCGGTCAAATCGTCCTTGAGCACGATGTTGACGACGCCGGCGACCGCGTCGGACCCGTAGGCCGCCGAAGCGCCGCCGGTCACCACCTCGACCCGCTGCACTAGCAGGGTCGGTACGACCTTGACGTCGACCGATCCGGTGGTCGCGGTCGGCACGTGCCGGCGGCCGTCGATCAGCACCAATGTGCGGCTGGGCCCGAGGCCGCGGAGGTCGGGGTTGATCTGCCCGCCGCCGCGCGAGTTGACTCCGGCCGTGTTGGGCGAATCGATCCCCGCGAAGCTCGGGATTTGCTGCAAAATCTCGCCGAGCGTCGCCGGCTCGCGGTCGGCGATCGCCTGCGCGCCGATCACCGTCAGCGGAGTCGGCGCTCGAACGCCGGCCGGAAGCCGCGTGCCGGTGACGACGATGTCGCTCTTGCCGTCCGGCGGCGGCGACGACTGCTGCGCATAGGCCGGAGCGGCGACCAGCGCTGCGGAAATGAGGAGGCTGCGCCGGGTGGAACCGGCGGTCATTCGGATGACTGACATGAAAAACTCGTTGGACTGGGGCAATAAAAAACCCGCCGTCAGGCGGGCCTTGGGTGGTGGAGCGAAGGACTAGTTCCTACGCCATCGCCACGCGCGGCCGGTCGCCGAAGCCCAGCTCCAGCGCCACCACAGCCGCCGCGAAGCCGCGGCAGCCGAAGTCGGTCCAGTGATGGCGCTCGTCTGCATGCGCCCGAGGTAAAAGCGCCGTTCGACGTCCGTCAACGGGCCCTGATTCGTTCGTGTTGCATAAGTGCATCACCCCTTCGCGGGCCGCAAAAGGCCGCAATCGCGCCCGATTGCGTTGCTTAAGCAGGCCCCCACGATTAACGAGCGCGCACGATGCCGGATCGCCAGGAAATCTACGCCAAGACCGTCGAGCTGATCGAGCCGTTCAACAAGAAGGGAGTCGCGATCACGGAGGCGACTCGCTTCGCCCAGGACCTCGAATGGGACAGCCTCACCGTCCTCGATTTCGTCGCCAATATCGAGGATGAGTTCGACGTCATCATCACCATGAACATGCAGGCGGAGATCGAGACGGTCGGCCAGCTGGTGGACGCGCTGCAGCGGCTGGTGGCGAGCCGGTGATCCCACGCTTGCCGTTCGGGCTGAGCTTGTCGAAGCCCTGTCTTGGCCTCGAAGAAAAGCAGCCCTTCGACGAGCTCAGGGCGAACGGATGAGAGCATGACCGACCTCTTCTCGAAGTTCGATCCGCTGATCCAGCAGCGCGAGGCGCTGCTCGAAAGCGGGCTCACCGACCCGTTCAACCTGGTGATGGAAAAGGTCGAAAGCCCGACCGTCGCCATCTGCAACGGCCGCCGGACGATCCTTCTCGGAACCTACAATTACATGGGCATGACCTTCGATCCCGACGTCGTCGCGGCGGGGAAGCAAGCGCTCGACCAGTTCGGTTCCGGGACCACCGGCAGCCGCGTCTTGAACGGCACCTACACGGGCCACCGGGCGGTCGAGCAGGCGCTCAGGGACTTCTATGCCATGGACCATGCGATGGTCTTTTCGACCGGCTATCAGGCGAACCTCGGCATTATTTCGACGATCGCCGGCAAGGACGATTACATCATCCTCGATATCGACAGCCACGCGTCGATCTACGACGGATGCGCGCTCGGCAACGCCCAGATCGTGCCCTTCCGCCACAATGACATCGAGGCGCTCGACAAACGGCTGAAGCGGCTCCCCGCCGAGGCCGGCAAGCTGGTCGTCCTCGAAGGGGTCTATTCGATGCTCGGCGACGTCGCTCCATTGAAGGAGATGATCGCCGTATCGAAGGCGGCCGGCGCGATGGTGCTGGTCGACGAAGCCCATTCGATGGGCTTCATCGGCGCGCATGGCCGCGGAGTCGCCGAGGCCCAGGGCGTGATCGACGACGTCGACTTCATCATCGGCACCTTCTCCAAGTCGGTCGGCACCGTCGGCGGCTTCTGCGTCTCGAACCATCCGAAGTTCGAGATCCTGCGCCTCGTCTGCCGCCCCTATGTCTTCACCGCCTCCCTCCCGCCGAGCGTCGTCGCCACCGCCGCGACCTCGATCCGCAAGCTGATGGACAGCGCCGACAAGCGCGCGCACCTGTGGGAGAATTCGAAGCGTCTCCACGCCGGCCTTCGCCAGCTTGGCTTCACGCTCGGCACGGACGAGCCGCAGTCGGCGATCATCGCGGTTATCATGCCGGACCTCGAGACCGGCGCGGCGATGTGGGAGGCGCTGCTCGACGAGGGACTCTACGTCAATCTGGCCCGGCCCCCGGCCACGCCTGCCGGCATGACCCTGCTCCGCTGCTCCTTGTGTGCGCTCCACAGCGAGAGCCAGGTCGGCGAGATTCTCGGAACGTTCGCTGCGGCAGGCCGTGCAACAGGTTGCATAGGCTGAGCTTTTCGTCCGGAACCTTTCACTTTCGTGAAATGGTTAACGGGACTAGACTGGCGGCATGATAGGGGACGGGGAAGACGAGATCCGGTTCGACTGGCGTCGAGGCGGAGCGGCGGCTGCGGGCCTCGCGGCGGCGCTGGTGCTGGTCGCCATGGTCTTCATGGTCAAGTTCGCCAACGACGCCCGGGAAAAGGCGCTCGACGCCGAGCGCCATTCCTATGACGTCTCCCTCGTCGTCCGGAACGCCGCTGCGAACATCTCCGGCGCGGAGGCCGCGCTGGCCCGTTTCGTCCTCGACGACAAGATGGATCCCAACGGCTACATCTACGTCAATGACTGGCAACTTGCCGGCTTTGAGCTCGAACAGCTCAAGGATCTCGAACGCTACAACCCTGACCAGCTTCGCCGCGTGTTCGAAGCCGAGCAGCTCTACAATCGGCGCGGACAACAGCTCGCGCTCGCCGCCCGCGCCGCGCTCGACAGCAAAGGCGATGCCGGGATCAGCTATTATTATGCCTCGACGGTAGAGACGAAGGACAATCCGAGCGTCGGCCATCGGCTCAACGACAAGCTCGACGACATCATCAAGTCCGAGCGTGCGTTGACGCAGGAGCGGATCGAGCAGAGCCAGTTCTTCTCGGCCCAGGCGGACCAGTTCACCAATTATTTGAGCTGGCTCGGCGTGCTCGTCGGGCTCGGTGCGATTTTCCTCGCTGTCGTGTCGGTCCAGGCGCTTCGGCTCAACATCCAGGCACGCCGTCAGGCCGAAAGCGAGGGCGAGCGCGCCGAAGCGCTCGAGCTTGCCGTCCGCCAGCGCACCCAGGAGCTGTGGGAAGCGAACCAGGCGCTGAAGGCCGAAGCGCAGGAGCGCGAGGCCGCCGAGGCCCAGCTCCGCCAGGTCCAGAAGATGGAGGCGGTCGGCCAGCTCACCGGCGGCATCGCGCACGACTTCAACAACATGCTCGCGGTCGTCGTCGGCGGCATCGATCTCGCCCTGCGCCGACTCAACGGCCCGAGGCGCGAGGTGATGATGCACCTCAACAATGCGATGGAGGGGGCGACCCGGGCCGCCGCGCTGACCCGGCGGCTGCTGTCCTTCGCCCGGTCCGAGCCGCTGCTTCCCGAGCGCGTCGATTCGACCGACCTGATCGGCGGAATGTCGGATCTCCTCGACCGCACGCTCGGCGAGCGGATCCGGATCGAAGTCGACCTCAAAGGCGACGCGTGGCCGATCTACGTCGATCCGCACCAGCTCGAAAACGCCATCGTCAATCTCGCCGTCAATGCCCGCGACGCGATGCAGGGCGAAGGACTGATGCGCATAGCGACCGAGAACGTGCGCCTCGCCGCGAACGAGGTCGGCGACATCCGGGCCGGCGATTATGTGAAGATCAGCGTCACCGATACCGGCTGCGGAATGGCTCCCGAAGTGCTCGAGCGCGCGTTCGAGCCCTTCTTCACCACCAAGCCGGTCGGCAAGGGCACCGGTCTCGGCCTCAGCCAGATTTTCGGCTTCGCCCATCAGTCGGGCGGTGAAGTGGGCATCGAAAGCCAGGTCGGCCGCGGCACGACCGTATCGATCTATCTTCCGCGCACGGAGAAGGCCGCCGAAGTCCGCGTCCACCCGGCGGTTCAGCGCGCCGAAGCCGCCGAAGCCCGCGTTCCCGGCGCCAGGATCCTCCTCGTCGAGGACGATCCGCGCGTGCGCACGGCGACCGTCGGAGCGCTCGAGGACCTGGATTACGATCCGGTCGCCTGCGGCAGCGGCGCCGAAGCGATCGAGCTGTTCCGCAGCCAGATGTTCGACCTCGTCATCAGCGACGTGATCATGCCCGAGATGACCGGTCCCGAGCTCATTCGACATTTGAAGGAGACCAGCAGCCACGATTTCGCGGTGCTGTTCGTCACCGGCTATGTCGGTGAAAGCGAGAGCGACGACCTGCGCAGCAACGAGCTGCTGCGCAAACCCTTCACGGTCGGCGCCCTGGCCAGCGCCGTAGCCGCTGCCCTCGCCCGCGCTAGCGAACCGCCCCGGACGTCAGCAGGCGCGGCAAGAGCCTGATCGCGGTCAGCAGCGGATGCCGCTTCTGCCACGGAGTCAGTTGGATGTCGGTCCCCGCGTGGCGGTTGATCTTCCACGCGATATATTCGGCGCCTCCCGCGAAGGTCAGGCTCGCCTTCGCCAGGCGCGCGACCGATGCGCGTTTCCCGCGTTTTCGGAACTGGCGCCAGGCATCGATAGAAATCTCGCGCTGTTCCTCGTTCAACCGAAGGTCGCGAGGAAAGCCGCAAGCCGCCGCAAAGCGCCGGTAGCGATCGGGATCGCTGTCAACGATCGCTGAAGCCCGTGAGGTGCGTTCCGCGCGGATTTCAGCTCCGAACGTAAATTCGAACCCTCGTTTCCAGATGTCGAGGACGTCCTGCGCCTCCGCATCGGTCATTGTTGGCCGAGCGAGCTCGAGCAATGCCGGAGCGGCACGCGAAACCGCATCAACTGCCATTTCCGCCGCTTGCTCATCCGCCGTCCAGACCAACCGCGACGGCTGTGAAAAGCGCGCGAAGACGGATGCCGTTCGCGCCGAAAGGTCGCACTCGCGCCGGAAATGATCCTCGCTCAGCACCGCATATTTCGACCGCAGCCCGGCATGCTCGAAATAGAAAACGTTGGGCGGGATCAGCCGGTTCGCCGCCGCCAGCCAGCGCTTCGAATAGGCCTCGCGATAATCGGTGACGATCAGGTAGAAATCGAGCATCAGGCCGTCGAGCTGCTTTTCGCGAAGGCACGACCCGTAGAACAGCACCGCCCGGCTCGCCGCCCCGTGCTTGGCGGCGATCGCCCCCGCCATGTCCTTGACCCGCGCGTCGACACGCGCGCCCAATTCCCCCGCGACCAGCGCGCGCAACGCAGCCGTCATTGCGAGCGCCGAAGGCGCGCGGCAATCCAGTGCGGCAGTCGCGCGATGCGCTCAACCTCCATGGGCCCGCTACGGATGAGCAATTTCATCCCACAAGTCTCGCCATGATGTACGTCGCAGGCTGCTTCATTCGATGTCATTGCGAGGAGCGCAGCGACGAAGCAATCCAGCAGCTCCGACCTCTGGATTGCCGCGCTTCGCTCGCAATGACGGCTTCGTGCCCTTAAGCCGCCAGCTTCACGAACGACAGCGGCTCCGCGGGCATCAGGTGGATCGGCCGCCCGCGCTCGGTGCGGAAGGTCTCGCCGTCGAGGATCAGGTGCGTGCTCTCGCCCTCGATCGTCACCTGGTCGACTTCCTCGAAGTGGACGCCCGGCATCTTCTTGCCCTTGTACCCGCCGGTCAGGCCGGTGAACATCGCCCGCAACACGCTCGAAGGCCGCTCGTCGATCGCCAGCACCTTGAGCGCCCCGCCGCCCTGGCCGCCGATCTGCTGCGACAGAAGCATCTTGTTGAGCGTCGTCACGGCGAGGAATGCGAAGCGGCCGGAAATCGTGTCCCGCTCCGACATCACGAGGTCCGTGTTCGTCGCGCGCCGCGGAAGGAAGCTCGACTTCAGCTTGAGCAACAGCTGCGCGATATAGGCTATGGCCGTCAGGCCGTGGCTGACGCTGTTGGGCAGTCCGAGCGGATAGATTTTATGGCGGCAGTACAGCATCGTCTCGGCAAGGCCCGCGCCGCCGAGGAACATGCCGATCACCGGCCGGTCCTCGCTTCCAGGCCGCCGCAGGGCGATCAGCTCGCGCGCCACCGTGTAGCGCTCCAGCTCGTCGCTCCGGGCGAGCTCGATCAGCCGCTCGAGAGTCTCGATCGGGTCGCCGCGCGCTCCGAGGTCCAGCGCGATCAAATTGGTCTTGCCGCTCGGAAGCACCGCGACCGGCGGCGCCCGGTCGGCGAAATGGCCGCCGTTGTAGAGCTCCGTCAGCGCCGCCTGGACGGTTCCGTCGCCGCCGTTGATGACCAGCACCTTGGGCTCGATCCGCGCGATTACCCGCATCGCCTCGCCGATCTGGCTCGCCTTCTCGACCTCGTAGTGGAAGACGTCCGGGTGGGAATCGCAATATTCGCGGATCCGGGGGAGCTGGGCGATGTTGCCGGTCGACTTGGGGTTCGACAGGAGCGCGATCCGGGTCCGCTTGTGCCATGCCGCCGCGCAAGCCGCCGGGCACGGCTGTCCCGCCGGGTCCCTCGCTTCGCTTTCTGGCGGCACTTTCAACATGAATAAACTGACCGGTCGGCTATAGGGCGTCGAACGGACAGGCGTTCCCGTGGTCGGGCGCACCGGTCCAGTGATGCAATCTCGGCTGCCTTTGCGGCCAAATGATGGTGCTCGGACGACCGAATTTGCGATGCTGCCCCGCCTTCGCCTGATCGACCGCTATCTCGCGCGCTCCATCGCCGTGCCCCTGTTCGGCTCGTTGATCCTCGCCGCGATGTTGCTGATCCTCGACAAGATGCTCCGGCTTTTCCAGTACGTGGTCGACGCCGGCGGGCCGGTCAGCGTGGTCTGGCGGATGCTCGCCAACCTTCTTCCGGAATATCTGTCGCTGGGAATCCCGATCGGGCTGATGCTCGGGATCCTGCTCGCTTTCAGGAAGCTCGCGCTTTCGTCGGAGCTCGACGCGCTTCGCGGGATCGGCGTCGGCTACGGCCGGCTTCTGCGCATCCCCTACGCCTACACGGTGCCGCTCGCGATCATCAATTTGCTGATCGTCGGCTACCTGCAGCCCTATACCGAGTACCGCTACGAGAGCCTGCGCTTCGACCTCAACTCGGGCGCGCTCGGCGCGGCGATCAAGGTCGGCGAGTTCAACCAGCTCGGCAAGCGCCTCACCTTGCGCATCGACCGCAGCGAGAACAAGGGCACGCAGCTCCACGGGATCTTCGTCGAAAGCGACGACGGCAAGGGCACGACCGTCGCCGCGACCGCCCAGCACGGGCGATTCCTGTCGACCGATGACCCCAACAAGATCTCGTTCCGGCTGGTCGAAGGACGGCTGGTCCAGCAATCGCCGCGCTTCAAGGTGCCGCGCACCCTCGCCTTCGGAAGCTACGACCTGCCGATCAATCTGCCCGCGATCGATCAGTTCCGCGGACGCGGCGGGGCGCAGTCGAGCGAGCTCTACCTGCACGAGCTTTGGCGGATCGGCTATGGTGGAGGCACCCGGGACGAACATCAGCGCATCGAGGCGCAGGCCAATTTGAACTTCCGCCTGGTCGAGGTGCTGATGATGTTCATGCTTCCGCTGCTCGCGGTGTCGCTCGCGGTGCCGCCCAAGCGCAGCTCGTCGGGTCTCGGAATCTTCGTCGCGATCCTGGTCGTGGTCGCCTATCACAAGGTCAACCAGTATGGGCAGCAGATGGGCGTGAACGGCCAGATGAACCCCATCCTCTCGCTCGGGGTCCCGCTGGTGCTGTTCGCGGCGATGATCGCCTGGATGTACCATGTGCTCGCGCACCGCCCCGGCGGTCAGCCAATCGGCGCGCTCGAGCGCTTCTTCGCCCGGATCGCCAGCCTCGCCCGCTCGATGCTTCCGCGGCGGCATGAGCCGGTGGCGGAGGCATGATCAATCTCGGCTTCTTCCCGTCGCGGCGGCTCGCGTTCTACATGGTGCGGCTGTTCCTCACCCGCAGCTTCGCGGTGCTGTTCGCGCTCATTCTCGTGCTCGAAACGCTCGACCTGCTGGGCGAAGCGGGCAAGATCCTCGCCGTGCCCGGCAACGGCGACGCGGCGCTGTGGCATTATGTCGCGCTCCGCATCCCGCTCCTGGTCTCGCGCTTCCTTCCCTTCTCGGTGCTCCTCGGGACGCTGATCGCCTTTGTCGGCCTCAATCAGAACAGCGAAGTGGTGGCGATGAAGGCCGCGGGCCTTTCGGCGCACCAGATCCTCGCGCCGTTGATCGTGGCGAGCATCGGAATTGCGGCGCTGCTGTTCGCGTTCAACGAACGGGTGGTCGTCAACAGCGCGCGGGTCGTCAACGCCTGGTCGGACAATGACTACAAGCCGATCCCGCCCGCGCCCGGAATCCTCAGCAATGTCTGGGTCCTCGACGGCGACGATTTCGTCCGTGCCGGAATCGTCTCCGGCCACGGCGCCGGGATGATCCTGCGCCAGGTCAGCTATTATGACCGCACCGGCGGAGTCCTTCAGCGTGTCATCGACGCCGGCCGTGCAACGCCGCTCGGGCCGCGCGGCTGGCAGCTCCAGGACGTCACGGTCTACGACGCCAACCAGGCCGTCCTTCGTCACTACCCCTCGATGACTGCGCTCGCGGGCCTCACGCCGGATCAGTTCACCCTCGCCAAGGTCGAGCCGACCGAGCTTGACTATTGGACGCTGAAGCAGCGGATCGCCGAGCTCGAGGCGGCTGGGCGGCCGACCGACGAGGCGCGCGCAGGCCTCGCCCACAAGCTCTCGCAGCCGCTTTCGATCCTGCTGATGCCGCTGCTCGCCGCGGTCGCCGCCTTCGGCCTTGCCCGTTCCGGCCAGGTGCTGGTCCGCGCCGCGATCGGAATGGCGCTCGGCTTTTCCTATTTCGTCGCCGATAATTTCAGCCTGGCGATGGGCAATGCCGGCGCCTACCCGCCGCTGGTCGCCGCCTGGGCGCCATTCCTGCTGTTCCTGCTGATCGGCGAAGCGGTCCTGGTGAGGACCGAAGAATAGATTCAAATCCGCCCCGGTCGGGATGGGACGACAGCGGCGATCTCGGAACTCAGCGCTTCGACGAAATCCTGAAGCACACGCGGAAGCCGCCGCTTGCGCAGCACGATCAGGTCGATCGTCGCGGTTTCGAAGCTCGGTTCTCTCACCGGCACGGCGACCAGCCGGGCACCCTCGCCGGGGCGAAGAATGGCGCGCATCGGCAGGAGCGCCGCCCCCGCGCCGGCCCGCACGAAGCTTCGAAGCACCTCGAAATCGTTGCTGGTCAGAATCGGCTCAAGTCGCATCCCCAGCCGTCCTGCCGCCGCGTCAACGATCTGGCGAACCCCGAAGTCGACGTCGGGAAGCGCGAGCGGAATTCCCGCGACCTGCTCCGGGCGAATCTCGCTGGAACCGGCGAGCGGATGATCGGAGCGAACGGCGAGCATGACCGGCTCGGGAATACGCGCCAGGGGCAGGATCTCGGCGTCAGCCGGGACGCAATAGGCCAGCCCGATCTCGCACTGGCCGTCGCGCACCGACTGAGCGACCGCGGGGGACGGCATCAAGCGGATGTTGAAGGAAACCGCTGGATAGCGCGTGTTGAACTTATGGACCGCGCTCATCGGCGAGGTTGCGGCAATACTCTCGACCGCCGCGAGCCGCACCAGGCGGCGCTGGACTCCTCTCAAGTCGTCGAGGTCGGTGCGCAAGCTGTCATAGTCGATCAGCAGCCTGCGAACGAACTCGGCGGCGAGCGCGCCCGCGTGGGTCAGCTCGACGCCGTCCGAATGCCGTTCGAACAAAGCGGTCCCGATCTGCCGTTCGAGGATGGCGATGTGTCGGCTGACAGATGATGGGGCGACGCCGAGCGCCGAGCTCGCTTTGCGGATGGACCCGGCGCGAACCGTTTCATCGAACGCCCGAAGTGACCCATGGAACATCGCTCGTCCCCTCTTGGCTGCCCGCAAGCTGAACCACCGTTGCAAAATGCGCAACGCCGCTTCTGTTGATTTGATGCTCCGGACGAAGGCCGCGCGGGTGTATTCGGTGCGCCGCACAGGATTGGAGACGCGATGCGCCGCGGCCGGACAATCGAACTCGTCGTCATCCTCGCGGCAGCCACGCTCGCGGCCCCGGCGGCAGGCGCTCCAGGCGACGGCATCTACCTGCGGCCCGGGCAGCTCGTTCAAGCCGATGGCGCGCGGCTCAATCTCTATTGCACGGGCAGCGGTTCGCCGACGGTGGTGTTCGATGCCGGACATCAGGACTGGGCGCCCGCCTGGGCCGTGGTCCAGCCGCAAGTCGCCAAATGGACTCGAGCGTGCAGCTTCGACCGGCCGGGTTACGGTTTCAGCCCTCCCGGTCCGATGCCGCGCACCAGTGAACGGATCGCGACCGAGCTTCACGACGCGCTGCGCGCGCTCGGGATCACCGGTCCTTTCGTGCTCGTCGGCCACGCATTTGGCGCGACGAATATGCGAACGTTCGCCGATCTCTATCCGGCCGAATTGCAGGGCCTTGTGCTGATCGATCCTGACGTCACCGACGTCGCCACGCCCGACCAGGTCGCGCGGGCGCACGGCTTCTACATTCAGCAGGCCCTCGAAATTCAGCGTTGCGGAGACTCGCTTGCCGCCAATAGGCCGCAGCCGCCGGAACTCGCCTGCGACAAGCGGTTCTTCCGCGGTTTCCCCGAGCCTGGCTGGTCGGAAGCGCTGAACGCGGCGCTTGCGAACGCCGTCCACACCCGCCCCGGTCTCTCCGACGCCGCCAATGCCGAGCTGACGCAAATTCCCGACGACGAGCTGTGGTTGAAGGAACACGCGGTGCCGCTGGGTCCAAAGCCGATGAGGGTGATCACCTGGGCGCAGCATAAGCCGGCGACCATCGCTGCCCAGGCGACGCTTCTGTCGCTCTCGTCCAACGCGAGACAGATTTTAGCTACCCATACCCGCGGCGCGTACATGCAGTTCGATGAGCCGCGACTGGTGCTCGACGCCATCGCAGTCGTGGGCGGCAGACGCGCATTCCCGCCACTCTCGAGCCGGACGGAACGTGGACGATGAACCGAACAGTTCTTGCAATCGCTTGCTGTCTCTTGAGCGCCGAGGCACACGCCGCGCCGGGCGACGATATCTACGCCCGCCCGGCCCTCATGGCGCCCGCCCGCGACGGAGCGCGCCTCAACCTCGTCTGTCTCGGCACTGGCTCGCCGACGGTTGTGTTTGACGCCGGCTTTTCGGATTGGGCGCCGGCCTGGGCCGTGGTCCAGCCGCGCATCGCCGCGTTCACTCGCGCCTGCAGCTACGATCGGGCGGGCTCGGGATTCAGCGGCCCTGGCCCGAGGCCGCGGACGACCGAGCGCATCGCCACCGAGTTGCACGACGCGCTGCGCTCCGGTCACATTGGTGGACCTTACATTCTCGTCGGCTCCGCATTTGGCGGCGATCACATCCGAGCGTTCGCGGACCTGTTCCCTTCCGACGTGGCCGGGCTTGTGTTTGTCGATGCGGACGCAAGCGATGTCGACACGCCGGCGAACAGGGCCAACGACGACAAGAGCAATCTCGCGTTCGTGCCGCGCCTCAAGCAATGCCGCGACGAGATCGCTAAGGGGAATATCACCTTTTCCCTTCCGCCGCCTCCCGGCCGGCCGCCGCGCATGTGCGCGCAAGCCTTCTTCCGGGGACTGCCCGAAAGTCAGTGGTCGTCTCAGCTCAATGCGAAGCTGTTGGACCTCACCCAGCATAAGGTCGAATTATGGGATGCGATCATCTCGGAGATGGAGCAGGTCGCCAATGATGAGACGTGGCTCCAGCAGCATCGCCGGACCCTGGGGCGCACGCCGGTACGAGTCCTGACGTCGGGCAATCATGCGGTCGGTCACCTCGACCGCGCGCCGCCGCCGACCATCGAGCATCTGAAATACGAATATGACAGCGCGCTCGCCCAGTCGCGCTGGCTGACGCTGTCGACCGACTCGAAGCAGATCTTCGTCCCGAAGAGCTCCGAATATATCCAGTTCGACGCGCCCGATGCGGTAGTCAACGCGGTCAGGGAGATCGTTGGCAAGCGCCGGTGATGTCAGCCCCTGACGCGCTTGGCCGATGCGCTCGGCGAACGGACGCCGGCGATGATGTCGCGCACCAGCTCCGCCTTCGATACCAGGATCGGGTCCTCGACCTCGTTGCGGTCGTGATAGCGCCCGTGCGAGCGCCGGTCCCGCTCGCTCATCGTGTCCCGGTCCTTGTACTTGAGCGCCAGCTCCTCCGCCGAACGCGTAACGTAATGGTTGATGCGAAGCTCGGCGACCGAGACCTGGCTCGGCGCCGGGCCGATCTTCGAATAGGGGTCGAACGGCACATAGGGCAGGCGCGCCGCGATGTGGCGAAGCCGGCGGCGGCCGTTCGCCGAGCGGGCGACGCGCACGGGCCGGAAATCCTCCGTAACCAGCGCGTGGCCGGGCTGGACCGTGAACAGGTGCGAGCCCTGTGGCTCGACCGCGAGCATCGGATCGACAATGCTCTTCACGCGCCGGTTGCGCGCCCAGCCGCTCCGGGCACGCCGGGTATAGGCTTCGATGGTCAGCCCCTCTGGCCGGCTCTTGTGGCCGGACGTGCCGTAGCACTGCCAGTTCACGATCACGCCCGCATGCGCTTCGTACGCCTTCAACGCCTTGGGCAGCCTCTTGCCCGTCGGCGAGAAGAGATATTCGTCGGGGTCGATAAACGCCGCCCAGCGTGTCCTTCCGCGCAACCGCCGCAGAGCGTCGAGATATGCCCTGGTCTGCGACCCGCTCTTCCAGTGCAGCGGCCAGTCGAACAGCTCGACGAATCCCGCTTCGATCCACGGCCTCAACACTTCACGCACATTGTCGGTGCTGTTGTTGTCGTAGATGAGGACATGCTCGACGCCCTCGAGCATGCAGAATGCGAGCCATTCGTCGAGATAGGGCGCCTCGTTCTGGACCACCGTCATCGCGGACAGGTACCAGCGCGGCGATCGGCTTTTGCCCTGCTTTCTTTCGGGTCCGAATGCACGAACGGCGGCGGGCATGCGCCGCGCCTGCGCGCCGACGGCTTACGCTGGCGCGTCCAAGACATGAGCAATTCGTTATTCGGCGGACCGCCTAGCGGCTGCCCCAGCGGCGGAATCGGTAGCGGCCATGCACCGGCGCCGCGCGATAGGACTGACCCGACGTGCAGGTCACCTTGTAGACGCCGGCCGCGCCGTCGACCGCGCTGGTCGACGCGACCTCGCCGCAGGCATAGCCGATGCGGTCGATGGTCCGCGCGACCAGCCTGCTCGCGAGCGGAAGGTCGGCCGCGGCAACGGTCTGGATGGAAGAATCGGCGGCGGGCGCGAGCGGATCGGCGGCGGGCTGACCGTCTTGCGGCTGCGCCGCGGCGGCGTCGCGCTCGCCCGGATCCGCTTGGGACGGGTCCGCCGCGGCCGCCACCGCCGCGGGCTGCCGCGCGAGGAGGCGCTCCGCCCGTCGCTTGCCCGGCTGGGCGCGGACAGTTGGCGCTGCTGCCGAAGCCGTATCGGCGACAACTGGCGTTTGAGCCGCCGAGACCGCTGCGGATTGCGGCCGAGTCCTCGCGGCGGGGACGGGCGCGGTCACCGCCGCCTGGCCCTGCTCGTCGCCCCTGACGGAAATCCCGGCGAGCGCCCCGACGAGCCCTGCGGCGAGCACGATCGCGCCGACCGCGACCGCCGGCCGCCTCCAGTCGATCGGCCGGACTTCGGCCTCTCCCGAGTCTTCCAGCAGCTCGTCGGGCGCGGGAGGCGGCTCCGGCTGCGCGGCCGGTCGAGCCGGGGGGTCGAGTTCGACCGGCCGCGCAATCTCGCTGAGCGAGGAGGCAATGAACGAAGCGGGCCCCGGATCGCGGCTCGGCTCGACGTGCGGCTCGACGGCCTGCGCCGGCGCCGAGATCCGGAAGCTCACCGCCATTGGTACGGGCGCCGGCCGGGGCTCGCGCCTGAGGCCGAGCGACTCGTCATAGGCGCGGCGCTTGTCGGGGTTGCGCAGCGTCTCGAACGCGAGTCCGATCCGCGCCGCCGCGGCGGCCGACCGCGCGCCGAACACGCCCATGGCCCTGGCGAAGGCCCGCGCGATCTCGTCCTGGCTCGCCGTCGGCTGAAGCCCCAGCGCATCGTAGTGGCTCGGACGCGAGCTGATTGTGCTGGCCATCTCAACTCCCCGCTAATGCTTTTGCCCAACTCTCTCTAAGTGTCGGAAGCTTCGCCTGTTTTTGGGCAAATTCTAGCTCGGTTCGGCGACTCGATGAGGCCGTTTGGCGGTAACGAGGCCGCCCGGCGCGGGGAAAAGCCGAAGTAAATGCGCAGCCCGCCTCGAGTGCCGCGTTAACCGCATGAAAAGGGTCGCGATGGTCTAGATTCCGCCTGTTCCTCTCGATGGAGGCGCTGAATGGCCTGGACTCAACCGCTGCTCCTGGTGAGCTTGATCGTTCTTCTCGTCGGCATCGTCCTGATGATTCGCCAGCTCACGCGGCGGGTCCGCGAGCTCGTTCGAGGTGAGCGCCGCATCGTCGAAGAGACGGCAGACATGGCATGCCAGTCCCTGTTCCTCGGCGCACTCGCGCTGATGCAGCTAAGCCAGCTCGTCGGCCATGTCGGCGAGGGAGCCCTGCCTCCGGATCCGTGGCTTTCGCTGACTGCGAGCACGGGTATCTTCGTGCTTTTCGGCCTTTCGCTCGGGCGCCTGATGCTGCGCTGGCAATTGCGTCACGTTCTGAGCGAACGCGCGACCAGCAAGCAGCGCGTCACCGATTTCGGCTAAAGGCCGCGTCGTGCCTGGGGCACAACCGCGGCAGCGATGCCTCAGGCCGCGATCGGGCCGCTTATTCGCTCGGGCATCGGCCGGACGATGCGGTTGTGCAGCCGAAACTCGCGGCTGAAGAGGATGTGTAGCAGCAGCTTCGTCCACGACCGGTGGTAATAGAGCCCGTCGTAGAATTCCGGCGCGGCGGCGCGGACCGCGGGCAGGCGCGACCAGGGTACGTGCGGGAAATCGTGGTGCTCGTTGTGATAGCCCATGTTGAACGACAGCTTGTTGAGCGGGCCGTAATAGGAATAGGTCTCCTGCCCCGGCCGGAACACGAAATGCTCCTGGATCGAGCGCGCGCCGACCGGGTGGACGCCGAGCGAGAACATGGTCGACAGGAACAGGTAGGCGACCGGCCACCAGCCGAAGAACAGCACGACGGGCGCCATCGCGGCGGCCATTGCGACGGCGTTGAACAGGACCCAGCGGTCGACCGTCCGGACGGCCTTCACGGCGGTCGGCCGAAGCAGCCCCTGCACGGCCCAGAACATGCCCAGCCACAACGCCTTGCGCCACGGGCTGTTGCCGACCCAGCGCGCCTCGCGCGGCGTCGGAACGTCGCCGTCGAGGCCGACGATGCCGAGATAGGAGTGGTGCAGCAGGTGATGGCTTCGAAAGCCCATCGCCGCCGGGAAGACGATTGCGACATTGGCGAAGATCGAGCCCAGGCGGTTGGCCCTCACCGTGCGGAACACGACATTGTGCGTGTAATCGTGGATCAGGACGAACAAGGCGTGGTTGGCGAAGGCGCCGACCGCATAGGCGGCGATGATGATCGCCCACCATGGCGCATGGAGCAGCGCCAGCCCGATTCCGATCGCCAGCTGCATTGCGACGAGGAGCACGGTCCAAAGCGCAGACCACGGGTCGCGCCTGAACAGTTTTCGAACGTCCGGATGCGCGGCGAGGATTTGCTTCGCGCGCTGCCGGTGCGGCAGCGGCGCGTCGCTTGGCATGAACGCCGCCCCGGGCGCTGTCACGGCGACGATCTGATCACATCCTCTCCCCGCGCCCCCTGACGGTCGCCCCGGGCTTCTCCTAACATGGATTAGAAGAGGCGGACGAACGAATTATTGGCCCGCCGCCATCGGGCGGGCAGCCTCAGTTCGGCGGCGCGTTGAACCCGTTCCAAAGCGTGATCGGACCGCCACAGACCTTGGCAACGTCCAGGTGCTGTTCGCCGAGCAGCCAGGTTCCGGCCAGCCCGCTGATGAACCAAACGCAAATCGCACCGAGGATGTACGGCTTCATCCTGTCCTCCTCGCCGGCCCCGTGACGCAGGGTCGACCTACCATGATCGGCCGCACAGCCTAACGGCCAAGTCTTTACAACAGGTGTCGATTACCGCGGACCCGTCCTTGACCCGCGCGGTTCCGGCTCCATATTGGCTTTATGACTGGGCGTTCCCCTCGTTCAGAAATTCATCCGGGCAGCAGCACGGCACGAGCCTAGCGCCCCGGGCCGCCGCATGCCGGCGGGGGCAAGCCTGGGGCCTTCCCAATGAGCAACGCTCGCTAATCCCCGCGAGCGCATTCGATTCCTGAGCAGACGCGCTTCAAAGCCGCCTTCACCGGCGTCCGCGGCCGCGCGTCTGCGCGCATTGGAGAATTTCAAGTCATGCTGAGCCAACGTTTCGCAGTCGAGTTCGACCGCCGCACCGTCGGCATCGCCGTCCGGGTGCCGGGCGGTTTCATGTTCTATTCCTCGAGCGACGATTTCGAAGCGCTCGACGGGCGTCTGTTCCGGCGCGCCCGCGCCATCGAGCGCGAATTGCGGCGGGTCGCCCGGCGCAATCGCCGCCGCCCGGCGGCGCCCGAGCGCCTGCCCGCGCTTTGACTTCACGCAAATACCAGGGAGCCAGACGATGAACGCTTATTCCAGCCATGGTCCCGCTGCGCCGCAAGCGCGGCTGACGCGTGAGCAGGCCGCCGACCTGCTCAATCGCTATCCGCGCGTGTCCGATCGCGAGGCGAAGCTGATCCTCGCCTTCCTTCGCAAGGGGCGCCACCTCGACGTCGGCATGCTGAGCGCGGACGAGAGTCTGAAACCCCAGCTCGACCGCTTCATGGCCGACCATGCGAAGCATTTCCGGGTCGGCTTCGGCGAAGCCAGCGCGGTGATTGGAGCCATTGCCGGCTTCCTCGGCTTCTGCTGGCTGATCTGGGAGCTGGTCAAGCCGATGGGGGCCTGAGCGCGCGCGGGCGCCGGCAGCGCAAGTTCAGTCCTCCGGCGGCTTTGGCCTGTAGTCCGGTCCTTTGACGTAGCCCGGCGGGATCGTGAGGTCGTAGCTCTCGTCATAGGTCCAGCCGTCGGCTACCCGCTCCCGCCGCATGCGCTCGCCGAACCTGCGGAGCCGCACCGCCAGCTCCTTGGTGAGCGCGTCGTCCTCCTCCGCCCCGGCTTCTTCGTCGTGGAACGGGTTTCCAGGCGACGCGCGGCTCCTCGATTCCAGAAGCTGGCTGATCTTGATCGCCTGGTCGATCGTGACCCTGGGCCCATCGTCGCTCATGTCGAGCTCGTCGGGATCGAACGTCTTCTTCGCTTGCTCGATCAGGTAGAGGTCGATCCCGGCCTTGGCGCTCTTCACGACCGCGTCGATCTTGGCGGAAAAGACGCGGTTCTTGAGCCTGCGCGCGCGGATCGCGTTGGTCGATACGCCCGCCGCGTCCGCGGCCATGCGCAGGTTCGGAAAAGCCGCGAGCGCGTCGAAGAAGATCTTCTCCTTGCGCTTTCCCCAGCGCTCCCCGCTCACCCGCCGAACCTTCCCGCCGGAGACAGTGAATTCCTCCCTGCCGGCGCAGCCGGTGGGGAGGGGAACCAGCGAAGCTGGTGGAGGCGCCTTCTTGATTGCCGCAATCTCCGCCTCCTCCTCGGCCTTCACGCGCGCGTCGTGCGCTCGACGCGCCTCCGCCCAACGCTCCGCGAATTCCCCGTGCGCCCTCCGCCGGGCATAAGCGCTGCTATAATCGACGGCAGCGTCCTTCGCCGCCGTACGAACCTCACCGGTTCTCTCAAGCGCCCGCAGGAATGCGGTCACCCAGCGCGGCTCTTTCCGGTTCATCCAATCCTCCCCGAGCTTGGTCGGAGAGGGTCCACCCTGGACTACGGTCCGGGGTGGCGGAGGGCCCCTCGTCCCGACTCGCTTAAGATGAACTAACCTATCCGGTTACGAATAGGAAAGCAGAATCTACCGCAGCTTGGCGATCTTGAGCTTGTCGAGCTTGGCCCGGTCCTTCACCGACTCCTCGCTGCGCGCGAGCGCCCTGGCGATGCCGCGCAGCGACATGCCCTTGCCCGCGAGCTGGTGCAGCTTCTGGATCTCGTCCTGCCGCCACGGCTGCCGATGCCGTTCGAACTTCGTCTCAGCCATAGGGCCTCCCCTTCCGGCGCCATACCACGCCCTTCAGCGCGCCGGGAGCGGACAATCGGCGAGCGCTGCGCTATTGCCGCATCCGCGTGAACCCGAAAATCGCAGGAGGCACCATGAAGACGCTCGCTCCAGCCAAGGCAATTCTCCTTTCCCTCACCTGCGTGGCAACCGCATTTGCCGGCTATGCGATCGCCGCTCCCAAGGCCGGCGGCCCATTCCAGTCGGTGCTCGCCGATCCGGTCCGCCCTCCCGAAGACGTCGCCCGCGACGCCGACCGCAAGCCCGCGGCGCTGCTGGCCTTCGCCGGAGTCCACGCCGGCATGACCATCGTCGAGCTCGCGCCCGGCGGCGGCTATTTCACGCGGATCCTGACCGGCGCGGTCGGTCCCAAGGGCCATGTCTACGCGATCGCCGGCCGCCCATCGCCGGCCCTGCAGGCGCTGGCCGCCAAGCGCCCGAACCTGAGCGTGGTCCAGGCGTCGCCCGGAACGATACCGGTCCCGGGACAGGTCGACCTCGTGTGGACGACCCAGAACTACCACGACTTCAAGAACGCCAGGCTGCCGAGCGGAGGCGACGCCGCGCAAGCCTATAACGCCGCCGCCTTCCGAGTCCTCAAACCGGGCGACATTTATTTCATCGAGGATCACGAGACCGCGCCTGGCGCCGGCGCGAGCCAGACGTCGACGCTTCACCGGATCGAGGACGTCGTGGTCAAGCGCGAGGTCGAAGCCGCCGGCTTCCGGCTCGCCGGCGAAAGCAACGCCCTGCGCAACCCCGCCGACCCGCACACGGCCCGCGTCACCGACCCCGTAATCCGCGGAAAAACGGACCAGTTCATCCTGAAGTTTCGGAAGCCGAAGTAGGCGTTCTCACGAAAAAATGGCCGCCAGCGAACCAACCTGTGCGCCACAATAGTCGCCGGCAGCTTTGCGTGGAAAGCAGACATCAGCCCATTACGTCAGACGGGTGAATCCGTTGTTACGCCAGCGGTCGCTGCCAACGCCGTGATGGACGATGAAGAGCCCTTCCGGATCGTAGTGCCGCTTGATCGTCTCCAGCCGCCGCCAATGCGCACCCCAGCACGCGCGCTTCCAGTCGCGAAGGAAATAGTCGCACTCCGACATATAGCTTCCCGCGTTCGGAGCGGCGGCGCGGATTGCCTGGTCGGCGGCACGCACCCTGGCTGAGGCCGCCTCCGCATCGCGCGTGTCCGGTTCCGACCAACCGGGGTAGGCTGCGGCCGTCCCGTCGGCGATGATGGCGAGCGCGAAGGCATCGAGCACCTCGGAATTCATCGCGGTATTGCGGCTCGCGGCGAGGACCTCGGGGCTCGCGCCAGCGAGTCCCTTGTTGAAGTGGAAGGTCACCGGCGCGTGACGCGCTGCGGCCGACCAGGCATCCACCAGCCGCTCCTTTCCCGATTCTTCGAGCAGCGACCTGGGAAGCCAAAGCGACGTGTAAGCCGCCCAATAAATGCCGACCTGATCGCCGTCTCCCGCCCACCAGTAATCGCCCTCACGAGCTCCCGGACGATCGTCGGGCCGGATAGCTTGCGGAACGTGGCTCTTGAACCAGTCGGCGTCCCAGAAACGGCGGCCCGGAATGCCCAACGCGAAGAAGGGCTGCACGATCTTCCATTCACCGGGATTCGCCTGGACCCGTCCCACGAATCCTTGCCAGACCTTCTCTGCGGTGGGCCCGTCGATGCCCTGAAAGTTCATTTCGACGACCAGTCGACGACTGGGAGTGGCGCGGACCTGCTCGCCCCAGTGCGGATCGAGCAGCCGCCGTCGAGCGAAATCGACGAAATCGCCGAGGAGGCGGCGGAAGGCCTCGTCGCTGGTCGCCTGGACCGTGAAGCGGACGGCGCCGATCGTCTCGGGCAGCTCGTGAGTTTGAAGTGTCAGCCGCGTCACGATCCCGAAAGTCCCGCCCCCGCCGCCTTTCAATGCCCAGAACAGGTCTGGTTCGCGCTCCGCATTGACGACCCTGACCCTGCCGTCAGCCGTTACGATCTCCGCTTCGAGCAGACTCGCCGCGGCAAGGCCGAAGCCTTTGGAGAAACTGCCGAAACCGCCGCCTTGTATGAGCCCCGCAACACCGACGGTCGTGCACCCGCCACCCTGTACGTAGCGGCCGCTTTCGACCGATACCGCCCGATAGACTCTTCCCCAAATGCATCCCGCACCGACGCTGACGGCGGGGACTGGCGCTGAGCGACAGCCGTGCGGAACGAAGGCGTCGTGGATCTCGATCCTGTCCATGGCCCGCGTCCAGACGAGCAGGGAGTCGGGCGCGTTCGAACCGCCGAGGTACGAATGTCCACCGCCCTTGATGACCAGACGGAGGCGGTGCCTCGCCGCGAAGCGGACGGCCGCCGCCACGTCCGAGGCGCTTTGCGCGTGAACCGCATAGACGCTTGGCTCGGACCGCCACGCGCCGACCCAGCCGGAGCTCTGAGTCAGCCACACCTGGTCTCCGACATAAAATGGGTTTGACAGCAGCGCGGCCGGCGGCGGTGTCGAAGGACGGCCGGCGGGGATCAGCCGTCCGCCGACTTCGCTCGACAATGCATCCCATTGCGGCTGGCTTGGCCATGTCGCCGAACCTGGACGCGCCCTTGCAAGCGGAGCGGTGAGCGGCAGCCGCGCGCGCGCCATCGCCGCGGCGGCGGGTACAGCGGCAATCGAGCCGAGGAGAACCCGGCGGGATAATCTGGGGTTTTGGAAGTCGGCCATCGATCGTCCTCGAACGGTTCGGCTCGATTGTTGCTGATCGGCTCAAAGTATTGGAAACGGTCAGGTGTGAGCGGGCACGCTTCAGGGACAAACGGAATCCGGCGGGGATGACCGGCGACGATCCAGTGACGAACCGTTTCACCCTGCCGCCGCTCGCCCGCGCGTTCCTGACGATCGCGGGAATCCTGGCCCTGGTCGATACGTTCAATGTCTTCACTGCGATCCACGACGCCGCCGAGCATGGCCAGCGATTATCCGCATGGGAACCGGCGGTGTGGGAGTCGACCAGCGGCGTAGCGACGCTGCTGGCCTGCGGCAGCATCTACGCCGCCGTCAGGATGGCTCCCCCGGGCCGAACTCGCTGGCCCAAATTCGTCATCGTCCACGCGCTTGCGAGCCTGCTGTTTTCGGCGTCGCACGTGCTGCTCATGAACGCCATGCGCGTCGTCATTTATGCGGCCGCCGGTCATCATTACCGGTTCGATGAGAGCGGCTTCATGTACGAATATCGCAAGGACCTCATCGCCTACATCGTCTGGGCCGCGATCTTTTGGCTGTTCACGAAACAGCCGCCGGCCGCCGGCCGCGGAGCAGCCGACGACGCGCCGATTGTTGTCATTCAGGACGGAAGACGGCTGATGCGCGTAGCAGCGAGTGATATCCTCGCGGTCAAGGCCGCGGGAAACTACGTCGAGTTCATGCTCGCCGACGGCCGCACGCCGCTAGCCCGAAAGTCGCTTCGCCAGGCGCAAGACGAGCTCGGCGAACGCAGCTTCGTCCGAACGCACCGCTCGTGGCTGATCAACATCGGCCGCGTGCGCAGCGTCGCGCCGGTCGGCGCCGGCGATTTCCGGATCGAGCTCGACGGGGGCGCGGAGGCACCGCTGTCCCGGCGATTCCCGGAAGCTCTGGTCAAGTTGAAAGCCTCTGGTACCGCTTCGGCGACAAACCCGTAAAATCCGGAACAAGAGCTGCGATCGCCGACGCACAAAAAGGACCGCTCGTTTCCGGGCGGCCCTTCCTGAACCCTTGATCAAATGCTGCGTGGCAACGTCCGGCGGATGCTTCGGCTAGGAGCATCCACTTTGAGCGAAACCCCTTACCCCAGCATTTCCTGCTCGAGCTTCTTGGCCATTTCCTCGATATTCTCCGGCGGCCAGCCGGGGATGTCCATCCCCAGCCGAAGCCCCATCGAAGCGAGCACTTCCTTGATCTCGTTCAAGGACTTGCGGCCGAAGTTCGGCGTCCTCAGCATCTCGGCCTCGGTCTTCTGGACGAGGTCGCCGATGTAGATGATGTTGTCGTTCTTGAGGCAGTTGGCGCTGCGCACGCTGAGCTCCAGCTCGTCGACCTTCTTCAAAAGGTAGCGGTTGAGCTGGTTGGTGTCGGCCGGGGTCGCCTCGGCGGTCATCGGCATCGCCGCGGTGCCGATCATGCTCGGAGCGGCCATCCGCACCTGCGATTCGTCGAAGTGGACGAACAGCTGCAGCTGGTCCTGGAGGATCCGCGCGGCATAGCCGAGCGCGTCTTCCGGAGTCACCGTTCCATCGGTCTCGATCGTCAGCGTGAGCTTGTCGTAATCGAGCTCCTGACCGACGCGGGTGTACTCGACCTTGTAGGCGACCTGGCGCACGGGTGAGTAGAGCGCGTCGACCGGGATCAGGCCGATCGGCGCGTCGGCCGGGCGGTTGGCGACCGCGGGGACATAGCCCTTGCCGATGTCGGCGGTGAGCTCGATGTTGAGCGTCGCGCCTTCGTCGAGGTGGCAGATCATGAGGTCGGGGTTGGTGACCTCGATATCGCCGCTGGTCGCGATCATGCCCGCGGTGACTTCGCACGGACCGGTGGCGGACAGGTGGAGGCGCTTGGGCCCCTCGCCTTCCATCTTGAGCGCGATCTGCTTCACGTTGAGCACGATGTCGGTGACGTCCTCGCGGACGCCGGCGAGCGAGCTGAACTCGTGGAGCACGCCGTCGATCTTGATCGAGGTGACGGCGGCGCCCTGGAGCGAGGAGAGGAGCACCCGGCGAAGCGAGTTGCCGAGAGTCATCCCGAAGCCGCGCTCAAGCGGCTCGGCGACGAACACGGCGCGGCGGCGGTTGTCGCCCCCGGACTGCTTCTTCTCGAGCGCGTTGGGCTTCTTCAGTTCCTGCCAGTTCTTTGCGTTGACGGCCATTTTCATCCCTTGGCAGTTGGGGACCTAAGTCCCTGATTTCAAATCCGTAGCACCCCGGCGAAGGCCGGGGTCCAGTCCATCGAATCCTCAGACTCTCCGCCTCTTGCTCGGCCGGACCCCGTTATGCGGGATCGGCGTCACGTCGCGGATGGAGGTGATCGTGAAGCCGACCGCCTGCAGCGCCCGGAGCGCGCTCTCGCGGCCCGAGCCGGGACCCTTGACCTCGACCTCGAGCGTGCGGACGCCATGCTCGGCGGCCTTGCGCCCGGCGTCCTCGGCGGCGACCTGGGCGGCATAGGGAGTCGACTTGCGGCTGCCCTTGAAGCCCATCATTCCGGCCGAGCTCCACGCGATGGCGTTGCCCTGGGCGTCGGTGATGGTGATCATCGTGTTGTTGAAGCTGGCGTTCACGTGGGCGACGCCGGCTGTGATGTTCTTGCGCTCCCTCCTGCGGATGCGCTGCGGTGCCTGAGCCATTAAATCGTCCTAACCCTAAATCCGTTCGCCCTGAGCTTGTCGAAGGGCTGTTCTTGCGGCGGTCGAGAAGACTCTACTTCTTCTTGCCCGCGATCGGCTTCGCCTTGCCCTTGCGGGTGCGCGCGTTGGTGTGGGTGCGCTGCCCGCGGACCGGAAGGCCGCGGCGATGTCTCAGCCCGCGGTAGCAGGCGAGGTCCATCAGCCGCTTGATGTTCATCGCGGTTTCGCGCCTGAGATCGCCTTCGACCGTGTGGTCCTTGTCGATCGCCTCACGGATGTGCAGCACCTCCTGGTCGGTGAGGTCCTGGACTCTTTTGTCGGGCGAAATGCCGAGCTTGGCGATGATGTCCTTGGCCGTCGTGCGGCCGATTCCGTGGATATAGGTGAGCGCGACTTCCACGCGCTTGTTGGTGGGGATGTTCACCCCGGCAATTCGAGCCATCTATTACCCTTCTTTCAGCTCCACGGGGCGCCTTTCGCCCCATCTCGTCGCTAAAAATGACCCTTATCCAGACGAAAAAGCCGACGCGCGCACGAGTGCGCCGCCGGTGAACCGGTGGATCGGGATGAGCGCCAGATAGGATTCGCTCCTGGGAGAGTCAAGGGCGCGAAAGTTGCCAAAGTTGAGAGCTCTACGCGTGCGCGCGCGAGTCCGCCCTGTTCAGGGTCCACGGCAGCGCCTTTTAGAAAGAGAGAGCGAAGCATTCGCTCCGCCATGACTCGCGAAATCCTATTTTTCCAGCTTATGCGTTGCACCGCCAATGCAGGAAAAACGCATCCACCAGGTCTTCGCGGTCAGCGTGAGCCTCAAGGGCCTCCACGCGCTGCTCGAGATCGTGCTCGGCATCGCGCTCTATCTCACCAGCGCCGAGAAGATCGCGGGGTCGATCAGCGACTGGAGCAACCGCCAGATCGTGCTCGAGCGGCACGACTGGATCGCCAATCACCTGCTTCACTTCGCCGAGACCTTCTCGGTGCAAAAACACGATTTCTACGCCTTCTACCTCCTCAGCCACGGGATCGTGAAAGCTGTCGTCGTGATCGGCCTGCTCAAGGAGAAATTGTGGGCCTATCCGGCGAGCTTCGTCGTCTTTGGCGCGTTCATCGCCTATCAGCTCTACCGCTATAGCTGGACGCACGAGTTCAGCCTGATCCTGCTCAGCATCTTCGACCTGTTCGTGATCGCGCTGGCGATCCACGAATACCGGCTGTTGCGGAAGCACCTGCCAACCCACTGATTTGCTGTCCGCGCGGAGCGCGGTTAGGGCGCGGCCGATGCAGCGGCTCACCCTCGCCGGCGGGGTCCCCGACAGGTTGAAGGGGAGCATCCTCGCGCTCGGCAATTTCGACGGGTTCCACCTCGGTCACCAGGCGGTGGTGAGTCGCGCCGTCGCGCGCGCCTTCCACGAACGGCGGCCGGTGATCGTCGCGACATTCGACCCGCACCCGGTGCGATTCTTCAAGCCGGACGTGCCGCCGTTTCGATTGACCAGTCTCGACCAGCGCGAGGCGCTGTTCTCCCATGCCGGCGCCGACGCGATGCTGGTGTTCGAATTCAACGAGCGGCTGCGCTCGACCAGTGCCGAGGATTTCGTGAATGAGCTTGTCGCCAAGCGGATCGGAGCGGCCGGCGTGGTAACCGGCGACGACTTCGGCTTCGGCAAGGGCCGGACCGGCAATGTCGAGGTGCTGAGACAGCTCGCGGCCGGGCGCGGGATCGCGGCGGAAGCGGTGGCTCCGGTGGTGCTCGATGGCGTCCGCGTCTCGTCCGGCCGGGTCCGCGAAGCGCTGATCGCCGGGGACATCGCGACGGCCACGCATCTGCTGACCCGCGATTTCACGATCGAGGGGGCGGTCGAAGCGGGCGATGCGCGCGGGCGGAAGCTCGGCTATCCGACGGCGAACCTCACCCTCGGCGACTACCAGCGTCCCAAGTATGGCATCTATGCGGTGCGGGTGACGCTGGAGGATGGGTCGGAGCGGGCGGGCGTCGCCAGCCTCGGCGTGCGGCCGACGTTCGACCCGCCGCAGGAGCTGCTCGAGGCGCACTTGTTCGGCTTCGACGGCGATCTTTACGGCCGCAAGATCGAGGTCGCGTTGCACGCCTTCATCCGCGAGGAGCGCAAGTTCGACAGCGTGGACGCGCTGGTCGCGGAGATGCGCGACGACGAGGCGAAGGCCCGTAAGTTGCTGGCGCTTCCCTGACGCTCCTCCCTAGCCGGAAGGCTGGGGCGGGGGACCGCTCGACGCAGTCAAGTAGCGGAGGGGTTTGGCGCCGACCCCTCCACCATTGAATCTTCGTTCAATGGTCCCCCTCCCCATCGGCTTTGCCGATAGGGAGGAGCCAGGAAGTTTGCATCTCTGACCTCACCCGCTAGAGCCGCGGCGACCATGGCCGACGCCCCCGCCAAGACCGATTACCGATCGACCGTCTTTCTTCCGCGCACCGACTTTCCGATGAAGGCCGGCTTGCCGCAGAAGGAGCCGGCGATCCTTGCGCGGTGGGAGAGCGAGGGGCTTTACCAGCGCATCCGCGAGGCGCGGGCCGGGCGCGAGAAGTTCATCTTCCACGACGGCCCGCCCTACGCCAATGGCGACATGCACATCGGGCATGCGCTCAACCACACCATCAAAGACATGGTGGTGAGGACCCAGACGCTGCTCGGCAAGGACGCGCCCTACGTTCCCGGCTGGGACTGCCACGGCCTTCCGATCGAGTGGGCGGTCGAGCAGGAATATCGCAAGAAGAAGCTGAGCAAGGACGAGGTGCCGCTCAAGGACTTTCGCGCCGAGTGCCGCGCTTATGCCCAGCACTGGGTCGACGTCCAGCGCGAGCAACTGAAGCGGCTCGGGATCAGCGCGAACTGGGACAAGCC
>DATNFJ010000024.1:0-3230 GCA_035606455.1 Sphingomicrobium sp. | reverse complement strand
AGCGTATGTACCTCGACATCGAAAAGGCGCGTTTCCCGGATCGCCTGCATGTCGAAATCGACGTTCCGCAAGAGCTGGAGCAGGCGCGGCTCCCGGCGCTGCTGCTCCAGCCGATCGTCGAGAATGCGATCAAATATGGTGTGTCGAAGAGCCGGAAAGCGGTCGTCCTTCGGATCGAGGCGCGCCACCTCGACGATCACCGGATGGTGCTGGAAGTCAGTAACCGCCTGAAGAACGGCGGACGGGACGAGCTTCCGGTTGCCACCCACGAGGGCACCGGCCTCGGCCTCGCCAATGTCTGCCAGCGGCTCGACGCGCGCTTCGGCGGCCGCGCCAGCTGCCGCTTCGGGTCGATGAGCAGCGGCGGCTTCAAGGTGTCCATCACCATGCCCGTCGAGACCAATGCTTGAGGACAGGCCGCTCCGCGTCCTGATCGCCGACGACGAGCCGCTCGCGGCCGAGCGGCTGCAGCTCCTGCTTGCCCGGGCCCAGGGCGCGCAACTGGTCGGGACCGCGAGCGACGGCGATTCCGCGATCAATCTCACCGAAGCGCTTCACCCTGACGTGCTCCTGCTCGACATCGCGATGCCGGGTCTCGACGGGATTGCGGTCGCCCGGGCGCTTGCGGCGCAGAATCCCTCGCCCGCCGTGGTGTTCGTCACGGCATTCGATCATTTCGCGGTCGCGGCGTTCGAAGTCGAAGCGGTCGATTATCTGATGAAGCCCGTCGAGCCGCGGCGCCTGCAGCGCGGGCTCGACCGCGCACGGGCGTATCTGCGCTCGCGCACCGATCAGCCGCAATCGGGCACGAGCTCGCGCTGGCTGGAGGAGTTCTGGGCGTCGGACCTGTCGGGGCTGGTGAGGATCGCCGCGCAGGACGTGGATCGGGTTTCGGCGGAGCGCGATTACATGCGGCTTCATGTCGGGCGGCGCAGCTGGCTCATCCACCATTCGATGGCCGCCCTCGAGGAAGGGCTGAACCCGGAGCTGTTCGTCCGGCTTCACCGTTCGGCCATCGTGCGCAAGGACTTCATTTCGGGCTTTACCCGCAACCAGTCAGGGCGGTGGATTGCCCGCCTCGCGGATGGGACCGAGCAGCCGGTCGGGCGGCTCTACTCGGACCGGGTTCGAGCGATCGCCGGGCGCTAGGCGGCGATCGCGGCCGCCGAGCCAGCCGGCGCAAGCGCCAGCGAGGCTGTCGGAATCACCAGCATCGAGGTCGCGATCAAAGCGGCGAGCACGCACATGGCCTTAAGCATCTCGCGTCTCCTTTTTTGCGACGCGGGCCTTTTGATCGAGGGGAGGTCGGGTCCGCGTCGCAGCCTCGATATGAGCGCCAGGCGCGACCATGTCGTGGACCGCTCGACAGCCGAGCGAAGATTGTCGTCGGCCCGACAAAGGGCGTTCGGCAGCGGCTGAATCGACGAATGGCGGTCAGCCGGCGTTCAGCTTCCCGGTACGGTTCACGACCGCAGTCACGGCCACGTCAGCGCAGACATTGCCGAGGGTGCGAATGATGTCAGGGATCATCTCGACGGCCACGAGGAGGGCGAGCGGCGCAATCGGCGCGCCGAGCGCCAGCGCGATCGGAGCAATCGAGCTGATGTAACTGATCTCTCCGGGAAGACTGATGGCCGGATAGCTCATCACCGCGCCGACCAGCGTGGCGGCGACGATCGCGCCGGGTCCGGGATGGAGTCCGACAGCATAGGCCACATAGATCGCGACCGCGACGTTCATCGCCGGCCCGGTCGCCCGGAACAGAGCGACCGCGATCGGCAGGGTTACGTCGACCACATCATCGCGCAGGCCGATCTGCCGCGCGCTTGTGAGCATCGCCGGCAGGCAGGCGAGGGAGGAGCGCGTCGAAATCGCGATTCCCTGCGGCGGCAGGAGTGCGCGGGAGAAGCGGGCGAGCGGAACGCGTCCGCCGACCACGGCCACCGGATAGGCAGCGATCGTAATCACCAGCCCGACCGCGGACACAAGGATGATATAATGGACGAGTGCAGCGAAGGCCGCGCCCCCTGCCGCAGCGCCGAGCCCGAAGGCAAGCGCCAGCACGCCGACTGGCGCGAGCATGAGGACCCAGCCGATGATCACGAGGAAGGCATCGGTGATCCCTGCGAAGAAGTCGACGAGGCTGGCGCGGCGGCGTGGAGCGATGCGCGACACCGCGAGCGCGAACAGCAAGGTTGCGACGACCAGCGGGAGGATGTCGGAGTTCGCCGCCGCCGAGACGATATTTTCGGGAACGAGATCCTTGAAGAAGCCGGCGACGCTGCCGCTTGCCGCCTGCGCGTGGATCGGCTGGGCGCTCGCGATTGCCGACCGAAGGGCCTGAACTGACGAGGCCGACAACGGGACCAGGCGAAGGAATAGCAGGATCAGCGCGGTCCCGATCACCGCCGAGGCCGTCGAAAGAATCACGATCCACAGCACCGCGCGGCCGGCGATCCGACCTCCCCTCGCGGCTTCGGCGCTTTGAGCGATCCCGGTAACGAGCAGGCCGATGATCAGCGGCACCACCGTCATCTCGAGCGCCTTTAGCCACAGCCCGCCGACGATCGACGCCGTCGCCGTCGCCCCCGACCGCAGGGGATCGGTCCAGTGTGCGCTCAGAATGCCGAGGATGAGGCCGAGGACGAGCGCGCCGAGGACAAGCCACGGCCTGGGTCCGTGAATTTCGGGCGACGCGCTCGCCTCGTTCTCGCTCAACGGGGCTTCCGGAACTCGAACACGAAGCGGTCGGTATGGCCGCGCACCTTCGGATCGAAGACGAGCAGCGTGTGGTCATCCGCCGGATTGCGCAGGATATCGCTGCTCTTCACGAACACGAACCCGGCCCGCTTGAAGTCGGCCTTGACCACGTTGGGATCGATCCGGTGGAACTTGTCGACCGTCGCCCGAGTATCGCTGTTGGGATTGGCGATATGGTCGATCACCGCGATCTCCGCGCCCGGCTTCATCGCGTTATAGACCGCTTTCAGGAAGGCGTTCGGATCCATCTGCGGGATCTTGTACTTGGCGTTCTGCCAATAGGTGTCGTGGTAATTGTCGTTGAGAATGACGAAGTCGGCATAATTCTTCGGCAGCGACGCGGCCGGATCCTCGAACGGCGATGAGACGATCGAGACGTTCGGGTGCTTGGCCATGAACGCCGCGAACGCCGCCTTGGTCTTGTCGGTATAGAATTGCGTCGGCTCCCAGACCGTGTCGTGGCCCTTGGG
>DATNFJ010000023.1:0-7327 GCA_035606455.1 Sphingomicrobium sp. | reverse complement strand
TCGCGAGCGACAGGTAGAGCTGCTCGCGCCGCGCGGGCGAGCGGTCGTCGGCGTAGGACGCATATTCGCCCGGCGTCGTGTAGCGGTCGTCGCCGAGCAGGTTCATCGCTTCGTGGTTGCCGAGCACGACCACGACCCTGCCGCCAGCGCGCGGGGCTTCGGCTTCGAGCTGTTGGAGGCTGCGGATGATCTGCAGCGAGTCCGGCTCGCGGTCGACGATGTCGCCCAATTGGACGAGCGTCGTCCTGCCACCCGCCCAATGTCCGTCCTGGTCGATGATCCCGGCCGCGCGGGCGATGTCGAGCCACGCCTGATAATCGCCGTGCAGATCGCCGACGGCGACGATACGCTCGGACGGCTTAGCGGCTTGGCCGGGAGTGAGGGAGAGCAGAGCCGCAAGCGCAATCAGCGCGACGCCGATCAGCCGCCCGAGCCCGCGTGCCGTTGCTGCCCCCATGCGTCCAATGTCGCACTAGCAGCAGCGGCGGGCAATGATGTTAATGCGGTGCGAGTCTCGCAGCTACCAGCTGCGGAGGATGCCTGTGGCCAAGAGCTTCCAAGTCGGGTTGTAATAGAGCCAGCTGGCGGTCAGCTGCGCAACGACGATGAAGCTAGCGCCGAGGGCCCAGGCAGGATGAACACGGCGGCGGCTCCACAGATCGTACGCGCCGATGCCGAGCACCAGTAGGTCCGTCGCAGCGAAGATCTGGATGAAGGTTTGCAGCACGCCGGAGCCGAGCAGCTCATGCAATGAGCGGCCGATCGCTCGATTGAATGCGGCGGGGGTGAGGCTGATCGTCGCGAGAAGGATCAGCCGCTTGTGCGCCGACGGCTGCGAACGGGCGCTGATCGCGGCGGCTGCGAGCACGCCAAACTCGATCAGATTGCTCCATTCGATGGATAGAAAGGAAGGCCGGAATTTCGGCGTGCCCATCGCCAATCTTTCGAACGAGAGGGCGGCCCACACCCCAATCGCTACGACCGCGACCGCGAGCAAAGCGCCGGCTGTCCCGAAACTCCGATGAAGCCGCAGAAGACCGTTTCGAACGAGCAGCGTTTGGCTGGTGAGGAGCGCGAGCCACCCGAGGGTGATCGCCGCGTGGACATGGATGCTGATTGGATAGGCCGGTTCGCTGCTCCGTATATGGCGGATCATGTCGGGAATGAATCCGGCCAACACGGCCAGCCAGATCAGCAGCACATAGGTGAGGAAGAAATTGCGGTCGGCCGGATGGCCGCCCGCGAACGGTTTGCGTGGACGCGGCGGAATCGCCGTAGCGGTGATCGACGTTGCCATGGCGCCCCTGTCGAATGCCCGCGAAGGACTTAGCCGATCTTCGAATTGCGGGCGAATGAAATGCGCGGAGGGTTAGGCGGCGGCTGCCTTGCGAGTCGCAGCTCGCGACTTCGGCGGCTTTGCCTTTTTCGGCGCGGGGAGCGGCTCGAAGCTGCGGGTGAGGGCGCTGGCGATCTCGCCGACGAGGCCGAGGCCGTAGAAGCCGAAGGTGATCGCCATCGCGGCGGGGCGCTGCCAGACGGGGAGCTCGACGTTCTTGCCGCGGGTCCAGATGCGCCACCAGCTCTTGCCGACCTTGCCGCCGAAGAATTTGAACGCGAACGCAAGGCGGCCGATGCGCGACCGGGTCGCGGTCTGGAACGCCTGGTAGTCACGGTCCATGCCCATGGTCCACGCGCGCCAGACGAGGAACTTGTAGCCAGGGTGCGGCGCGTGGACCGTCATCGCGTCGGCGGTGCGGGTATAGTCGTAGCCTTTCGCGGACAGGTCGCGGAGCCAGAAGCCGCACTGCTTCTTGAACGCGGGCAGGTCGGGGAAGGGGTTGGCGCGGAAGAAATCGGTCCTCACCGCGCAATTGTTGGCGTGGATCTTCTCGCGCTTGAGCGTCTTGGTGCGCTCCTCGCGCAGGTCGAAGATCCATGAGAGCGCGAATGTCTTCGACAAGAGGTCGTCGTAGCCGAGCACGGTGAAGCCGCCGACCGCCATGATCTTCGGGTCAGCGAACGGCTTGATGAGGTTTTCGAGCCAGCCGGGCTGCGGCGCGGCATCGCTGTCGAGCATGATCGACAGGTCGGTCTTGGCGCGGCCGATGCCGTAATTCTTGAGCTTGTAGTAAGTGAGGCCGTCGGTCGGGATCACCTCCAGCTCGGCGAGCTTCTTGAGCCGCGGCGCGGTGGTGGCGAGCGCCTTCTCTATCACCGCCGGGTCGACCGCGTTCCTGTCGTAAAGGTACATGATGCGTGGTTTCGCGGCCATGCGCGGGACGACGTCGGCGATCTCGCGCTCGAGCGCGGCCATTGCAGCGCTGGTCCACTTGTCCTCGACGTCGATCGCATTTTCCCACTCGATCACGATGGTGACTGCGGGGAGGGTCGTTTTCCTGGCCATGGCGAAGCAGAATATAGGTTCAGCGGGGCGTCAGGCCACCCCTGTAATCTCCCTTAAGCATGCGTTGACCGGATTTGCTTGAAGTCCAGTCGAGCATCCACGATATATTGCGGGAAGCGAGAGGGGGACATTTGCCCCCACGCAAAGGAGAAGAAATGGCTGAATGGAATGACCCGCGCACGACTGGCGTGAGCCCGACCGCGACGGTCGGCGTCCCGCGCGCCGCCCGCGATGCGGGCCTTCGGTCGTACATGCTGTCGGTTTACAACTACATGGCCTCGGGTGTGCTGCTGACCGGCATCGTCGCTCTGGGCTTCGCCAACAGCAGCCTCATCAACCTGATCGTCAATCCGGCGACCGGCCAGGCGACGCCCTTGTTCTGGATCGCCCTGTTCGCGCCGCTCGCGATCGTGTTCGCGCTGAGCTTTGGCATCCAGCGGATCTCCGCCGGAACCGCGCAGGCTTTGTTCTGGGCCTATGCTGCGCTGGTCGGGGTGCAATTCTCGAGCCTGTTCCTGGTCTATACCGGAGCATCCGTCGCCCAGGCGTTCTTCGCCACCGCCGCCGCATTCCTTGGCCTCAGCCTCTACGGTTACACCACGAAGCGCGACCTGTCCGCGATGGGGACCTTCTTCATCATGGGCGTCGTCGGGCTGTTCGTGGCCCTGCTGCTCAACGTCTTCCTGCGCTCACCCGGTCTCAACCTGGCGATCAGCGCGCTCGGCGTGCTGATTTTCGCCGGGCTCACCGCCTACGACACGCAGAAGATCAAGAGCATCTATTTCGCGGTCGCAGGTAATGGCGAGGCGATGGCCAAGACGGCGGTCATGGGCGCGCTCAACCTCTACCTCGATTTCATCAACATGTTCCTGTTCCTGCTCCGGTTCATGGGCAACCGGCGGTAGTTTCCGGAACACAGCCAATTAGAAGGGCCGGGGGAGCGATCCGCCGGCCCTTTTTCTATGCCTCGCCGAGCCGCGGGCGCCACAGGACCGGCGCGTAGGCGATCAGGAAGAGCAAGAGCGCCGCACCCCAGAACAGGCCGGCTGTGTCGATCATCGGCATGTAGGGGCCGACGCCAAGGCTGGCGGCGACGCGAAGCACCGCGCCGAGGGTGACGAGCACATAAATCGCCTGCGTGGCGGCGTTTGCGCGAAGCTCGCGCGCCGTGTGGCCGAGGCTGGCGCGGGTCATTACGGCGAGGATCATCGTCGTCATCGCTCCAGCGGTGAGCGCGTGGATCGCGGCGCTGCGCGGAATTGCGCTCCCGGCGATGCTCCAGCCGAGCAGGAACAGGCCGAGGGGCACCCAGAGGTAGCCGACGTGGAGGATCAGAACCAACGGATCGCGCAAGGTGCGCCACCCGCGCCAGCGCGCCAGGCGCATCAGCTGCAGCAGCGCTGCAAGGATCAGCATCATGCCGGCCATCGGTTCGCCGGGAGTCGCGAGCCAGAAGACGAGCGCGATCGCGGTGCCGGCGATCGTCAGCGTGTCGAAGGCCCCCGGCTGGGTCGGCAGGCCGAGGGTCATCCCCTGCTTGACCATCCAGTTGCGGGTGAAGGACGGCGTGACCCGGCCGCCGATCAGCGAGATCAGCAGCACCACGATCGCAATTCCCGCGCGCCAGCCGATGTCGGGCGCAGCGATGAGGCCGCCCACGGCCGCGTGATCGAGCGCGTCGGCGATGCCGAAAAGCAGGATCATGCCGACAACGGGGAAGTTGCGGTTCTTCGCCGCGACGACCTCTCGAGCGCCGAGAACTGCCAGCACGACAAAGAAGCCGGCATCGAGAACGGCGGCCGGAAGCCGGCCAACCAATGCCGAGCCCAGCACCGCGAGCCGAGCGACCAACCACAACCCGAACAGGCTCGCGAGCGGCCATCCGGCGATCGGAAGCCGCCCGGTCCAGTTGGGGATCGCGGTCAGCAGGAATCCGCACATGATCGCGCCGACGAAGCCGAACAGCATCTCGTGGCGGTGCCAGGCGAGCGGATCGAACGCGGTCGGCAGCGTCAGCGCTCCGGAAAGGCTGAGCAGCCACAAGGCGATGGCGATCACGGCCCAGCTTGCCCCGCCGAAGAAGAACGGCCGGAACCCGCCGCGCAGGATCGGCGGCGAGGCGGCCATCCGCCGGCGGCGAAGCGCGAGCATCTGCTCGCCGCGGGTGACCGTCGGTGCGGGGTTTCCGTCGCCCACGGCCCTAGGCCGGCTGCGGCTGCGCCGGCTGGGGCGGATTGAGACCAAGCTCGGCCGCCTTGTCATTGTCGATCTGGCTCGCGCGCTTGTAGGCCTCGCGCGCGGTCAGCCGGTCGCGGTAGCGAAGAAAGCTGTCGCGCTCGGGGAGCATTCCGAACTGCATCGGGAACATGATCTGCGAACCGACATAGACGTCGGCGGCGGTGAAGCGGTCGCCGCAGACGTAATCGCGAAGGCTCAGGAGCTCGTCGACAACGGCGATCGCGCGCTCATAGCTGCCGTAGCCGAACATCCGCTGCTTATCCTCGGGCGGATCCCAGCCCATGACGTGGTTGGTCCCGGCCTGCTCCCACGGCCCGGCGGCGTAGAAGAACCAGCGGTAATAGTCGGCCTTCTCGTCCTCGCGTGGCCCGAGTCCGGCCTGCGGGAAGACGTCGGCGAGATAGGCGCAGATCGCCGCGCATTCGGTGACGACATGGCCCTTATGCCTGATCGCCGGCACTTTCCCGAGCGGGTGGACGGCGAGATACTCGGGGCTCTTCATCCGGTCGTAAGCGACGATTTCGGTGTCGTACGGCTGTCCGACCTCCTCGAGCATCCAGCGGACGATCCGCCCGCGCGACTGGGGATTGGTGTAGAAGATGAGCTCGGCCATTTCGCTCTCCCGACTCGAGTGGAACGAAAGGCGAACTACTCCTCCGCGAACGCCGGCTCAAGCATCCCCGGTATCCCCGGGCGTCTTACTGACCGCGTTCTCCGCGCGGCGGGGCCGGAGCGGCGCCGGTGCGCTCGGCGGCGGTCGCATCCCGCGTTGCGCGGAATTCGCTGTCCGCGGACCAGTTGGGCCATTCGCGCGAGTTGGCGAGGCGGAGGCCGACCTGGTGGAGCAGCTCGGCATTCTCGGCGACTCCGCTCCAGTCCCAGTCGGCGTGCCATTCGTCGCTCGGCTGGTGATAGTGGAGGCGGTTGTACTCGCTTGCGAGCGCCTCGCCGCGGGCGGTGCCGCCGTTCACCAGGTCCAGACCCTGGCTGAAGCTGATCGCCGGCACACCCTGCTTGGCGAAGGAGAAATGGTCGGATCGGTAGAAGCCACCGGTCTCGGGATGCGGGTCGGGGGTATAGTAGCGGCCCTGCGCCTTACCTGCTTCAACGACGTCGTCGATCAGGTCGAGCTTGGCGGTGCCGCGGATGGTGAAATCCTTCTGTCGCCCGACCGGCTGCCACGCGTCGACGTTCAGGTTCGCGACGGTCTTGCCGATGTCGTAGAGCGGGTGGGTCGCGTAATAGGACGAGCCCAGCAGACCCTTCTCTTCGCCGGTGACCGCGAGGAAGACGACCGAGCGGTCGGGCCGCGGCCCGTGCGCCCACACGCGCGCCTGCTCGATCAGCTGCGAGACTCCGGTGCCGTTGTCGACCGCGCCGTTGTAGATCCGGTCGCCGGTCGCGTCGGGCTTGCCGATGCCGAGATGGTCCCAGTGGGCCGAATAGATGATCGTCTCGTCCGGATACTTCTTGCCGGGCAGGATGCCGACGACGTTGTGGCTGGTGATGACCTGCGGAGTGGCCGAATAATGCGCGGAGAGCGTCGCCTTGAGCGGAACCGGCTGGAAGCCGGCGCTGCGCGCGGCGACCTCTTCCTGATCGAGGTCGAGGCCGGCGCGTTGGAACAGCTGGGCCGCGAGCGGCCGCTGGATCCAGCTTTCGAACTGCGTGTGCTCGGAGGCCGGGTTCTGGCGGACGATGTCGAACTGCGGGACGGTGTTCGAGTTCTGGACGACTTCCCAGCCATAGGACGCCGGCGCGGTCTCGTGGATCAGGATGACGCCCGCGGCGCCCTGCCGCGCCGCCTCTTCATATTTGTAGGTCCAGCGTCCGTAATAGGTCATCGCCTTGCCGCCGAACTTGCCGGCAACGGGCTCGCCCGGAGCGGCGGCGAAGTCGGGGTCGTTGACCAGCTCGACCAGGACCTTGCCGTGCATGTCCTGGCCCTTGAAATCGTTCCAGCCGCGCTCGGGCGCGTTCACGCCGTAGCCGACGAACACCAAAGGCGCGTTCTGGATGTCGATGCGGCTGGCTCCGTTGAGGGGCGCGAGCACGGCGATTTCCGGACCCTGCTGGGGTGCGACCACGGTGCCGTTCTCGTCGAGGCTGATCTGCGGCGTGCCGACGATCTGCGATTCGAGCAGCGGCACCTTCTGGAACCAGGTCCGCTTGCCGTCGACGATGTCGCCGCCGGGCTGGACGCCCGAGGCTTTCAGCTGGTCGGCGATATACTGGATCACGGTCGGCTCGATCGGCGCTGCCGTGCCGCGGCCCTGGAACGCGTCGGACGACAGCATCTTGTCCACCTGCGACAGGCGCTGCGTGCTGAAGGCGCCGAGGTGCTGGGCGGCGACGGGAACGGCGGCGATTACGATTGCGGTGGCAAAGAGCCAGCGGGCGGTTTTCACGATCATCTTCTCCCCAAACGCGGGCGCGCGCGGCCGCCGAAGCAGCGCGGCGTCAAAAGCTTGCAAGAGGCCAACTAGTTAGCGGGTGCCCGCGGGGAAAGCCCCCACCACGGAATCTTCACTTCGAAGCGGCGCCGCAGTCACCGGATCGATAGTCCATCCGAACAGCGAACCGGAGGGGCCGTGCCGGCACGAGAAGCGGCGGAGGCTTGCGCCCGGCGGTCACGATAACCTGATCCAGGGGGACGGCATCGGCAGCTTCATTCGCGAGGAAGGC
>DATNFJ010000022.1:0-3487 GCA_035606455.1 Sphingomicrobium sp. | reverse complement strand
CGGCATCCCGGATTCGGTGCTGAACCGGAGCGCCGCGACGATCGCCGAATAGGCTTCGGAGATGATCGACGTCGGGTTCTTGAGGTCGTCGACGAAGGCGTCCTTGGCCGGCGTGCGCGGAACCGCTCCGAGACAGGGCAGAGCGAGCTTCTTGCGAACGTCCTCGCGGCTCTTGATCGTGTCGTTGATGAATTCGAGGCCGATCGCGCCCGCGACACCCGCGGCAAGGCCGAGCCCGAGACCGAGAACCAGGTTCAGGAAGAGGTTGGGCTTGAACGGCACCCGCGGAACTTCCGCACGGTCGACGATCGAAACGGGGGCGAGTCCCACACCGCCGGCGACGCCGATCTGCTTGTAGCGCTGGAGGAGCGCATCGTAGAGCGCGCGGTTCGTATCCACCTCACGCTGCAGGATCGTGTACTGGATGCTTCGGCCGCGCAGGTTGAGAACGTCGCCCTTCAGCGCGGCGACGCGAGCCTTCAGCGCGTTCTCGGCTGACAGCGCGGCACGGTAATCGGCCAGCAGACCGTTGTTGCGCCCGGAGGAAACCTGCGCCTGCTCCTTCGCAATTTGCCGCTGGAGCTCGCTGATCTGCGAGCGCAGGCTGACCATCTCCGGATGCTCCGGCTTCATGAAGGTGCGCTTCTGCTGATAGTCGGCCTCCAGCTGCGCCAGCTGCTGCTGCAGCACCTGCGTGCTCTGGGTCACCTCCGCCGTCGGGCCAACCGCAAGCGATTGCTGATATGCGCCCTCGGCCGCCACGCGACGCGCAGTGGCCTGTGCGAGCGCCAGGTTCAGCTGGACGAGCGATTGACCCTGCAGCGAGTTGGTGTCGCCGCCGCCGCCACCCTGCTGACCCGCCGCTGGATCGGCACTTCCAACATTGATGATCCCTTGCGCCTGGGCGTAAGCGACCAGCGAACGCTCTGAATTCTCGAGATCCCCGCGCGTCTTGTTGATCTGCCGCTCAAGGAAACTGCGCGCATAAGCCGAGGATTCGTACCGCCGCTGGATCGCCGTATTGATGAAACTGTCGGCGACCGCGTTGGCGACCGAAGACGCCAGTTGCGGCGAGGTGGAATCGAAGCTGAACTTGATCAGTTCGCCAACCAACGGAGGCGTCACTTTGAGGTTGGCCATGATCATCGACGTGGCCGCACGAAGACGCTTGGATGCATCCGCGTCCTGGGGCACCACCTCGGGGTTGTTCGGCAGGTTCAGTTCCTGGGCGGCGCGTTGCGCCACGCTCTCGCTTTGGACGAGTCCCACCTGGGTTGCGACGAACCCCGTCGGATCGCCGCCGGACATATCGGATTGATCCCCGTCCTTCTGGTCGGTGACCTGGAAAGCGGGAGGATTGGCCTCCAGGGTCACCCACGCCCGGTAAACCGGCCGGGTTAGCAGGGTGGCAAGGATCGCCCCTGCGAGCCCAAGTGCGACGGCGCCGAGGACCAGCCACCTCCAGTGGTGGACGATCCGCATGAGCGTCGCGAAGTCGAGGATGTTCGCCGCCGAATAATTGCGCTGGCCGCGTGCGAGCTTATCCGTGTCGGGATTATATGCGCCGACCGGCCATGGACCTTCGTTCGCTACTGGCAGGCTTGTGTTCACGGTTGCTTGCCTCGCTTAAGAGTTGCCCCTGATCCCCACTTAGAACGGTCTGAACATGCCGATCAGCGGGACGCTCTGGAAAATCTGCTTTTCGACTTCCTTGATCCTTGATCCGTCGACCACGATGATGTCGCCCGGATAGATTTGCGGATCGGGCGCCTGGCCTTCACGAATGGCGGTCAGGTCAAACGCAGCAGCCTGACGCTGCCCCCCGATCGTCCGGAAAACGGCGAGACGGCGGGCGTTCGCGTCTTCGGTCGTTCCATGGGCAAGCGCGATGGCCTGGATCAAAGTCATCGGCCCGGCGACCGGGAACTGGCCACCTTGGTTCACCGCGCCGTCGACGGTGACGACATGCGCCGTCGATTGCTTGATCGCGACGCTGACGTCGGGATGCTCGAAATATTTCTGTCCAAGCAACTGGGTCAGCCTCTGGTCGAGCTGGTCCGTCGTGAGATTCGCCGCTTCGACCTCTCCGACGAGCGGCATCGAGATGTGACCGGCAAGGTCGACCGAATAGTCGCCCGAGAGGTCGTCGGCCTTGAACACCTTGATCGAGAGCGTGTCCATCGGCGCGATCTTATAGCTCTCGGGCAAGGTCTGGAAATGCTGTTCGTCGGGCGCTGCAAGCGGTTTGTCATAGGGGATGGATCCGCCGCGCGTGTCGGCGCAGCCCGTCATCAGGGCCGCCGCGGCCATCGCGAAACTTACAAGAACAGGACGCCGGACAAGATCTGCAAACACGATCATTCCTCCCGAAACGTCGAAGCTCCCTATTCGAAAATTTATCGCTTGTAGAGTGACTAATGTCCAAAATGGCTCGAATTAGTACGAAACCGCCTCGTGCGCCGCCGTTCGAGTGTCCAACAGCCAGCTGTCGGAGCCCTCGATGGCAAGCGCAGTAAGAATGCCGCTGCGGTAGGCACCGGTGTCGATCCCGATGCGGTTCGGGCGCATTTCGACCTCGGGCCTGATGGTGTGGCCGTGGACCACGACGAAACCATGATCCGTCTCGTCGAACAGGAACGGATCCCGAATCCAGCGCAGGTCCGCCTGGCGCTGCTGATCGAATTCGACTCCCGGCCGAATCCCCGCGTGGACGATCAGATAATCGCCGAAGCGGCAGCTGTCGTCGAAGCTTTCCAGGAACTCGACATGCTTCCTCGGAATGGCCCTGGTGACGACGGCGAGCGCATCCTCGTCGTCGAGGCCCGACAGAGCGGCGGGATCGACTCCATAGCTCTTGAGGCATTCGCTGCCGCCAAACGAGCGCCATTTCTCGATCAGGTCCGGCTCGCCCGCGAGGATTCGAAGGAGCACCTCTTCATGATTGCCGAGGAGGAAGACAGTTCGGATTCCCGGGCGCTCGTAGGTCCGGAGTCGCTCGACCACCTGTGCCGAGTTCGGGCCGCGATCGATCAGGTCGCCGACGAAGACCAGAAGGACCTTGCGCGCCGGCCGGCGCTCGATGTCCTCGTGAATCTTGTCGAGCAGTTGCTCGAGCAGGTCGAGCCGGCCGTGAAGATCTCCAACGACATAGGCGCGCCACCCGCGCGCGCCGGCAGGGCCACTTTGCCGTTTGGGAGCGAAATTGAACATGTTGCCCCGTTACCCCAGAATTCGGCGCGGCAGTTACCGCCATCGCGGATCAATAACGATCCATATACTAAACCGCTCCTGAACCGCGAAAAATCGCTCAGGAACTGAGCAATTGAAAGCGCGGGATCTCGACGTCGAACGCGGTGCCGTCCTCGTCGACCATGCGGTAGGTGCCGCTCATCGCGCCGCTCGGCGTATCCAGCGGGCAGCCGGAGACGTAATCGAAGCTCGCGCCGGGCGCGATCAGCGGCATTTCTCCCACCACCCCCTCGCCCAC
>DATNFJ010000021.1:0-22144 GCA_035606455.1 Sphingomicrobium sp. | reverse complement strand
GCCCGCCATAGCGGCGGACGATTCACCGCATCAACACTAGTTCTTCGGCCATGGTCGGATGCAGCGCGATCGTCTCGTCCAGCTCGGCCTTCTTCAGCTTGGCCTTCACCGCGACCGCGGCCGCCTGGAGAATTTCGGGCGAGTCCGGGCCGATCATGTGGATTCCGACCACCACCTCGCTCTCCGCATCGACGACGATCTTGTAAAGCGAGCGCTCGTTGCGGCCGGCGAGCACGTTCTTCATCGGGCGGAAGTCGGAAGTGAAGATCTTGACCGGACCGATCGTGTTGCGCGCATGACCCTCCGTCATCCCGACGCCGGCGAGCGGCGGATGACTGAAGACGGCCGATGGAATGCAGCCGTAATCGACCCGAGATGGCTTGTTTCCGAAAAATGTGTCGCCGAACGCCTGCGCTTCGCGAATGGCGACAGGAGTCAGCTGGACTCGGTCGGTGACATCGCCGACCGCAAAGATCGAAGGCACTGAGCTGCGATTGTCCTCGTCGACCTTCACTCGCCCTTTTTCGCCGAGTTCGACCCCGACCTCTTCCAGCCCGAGCCCCTGCGTGTTGGGCTCGCGCCCAGTGGCAATGAGCAATTCGTCCGCCTGGAGATCGTCGCAGCCCGTCATCCCGATGTGCAGCTTGCCGTTGTCGTCGCGCCGCACGCGGTCGATGGTCGCGTGGAACTTGAAGTCGATGCCCTTTCGCAGCGAAATCTGGATCAGCCGATCCACGATCTGCTCGTCGTAATGACGAAGCATCACGTCGCTGCGATTGACGAGGGTTACGCGGCTTCCGAACTGGTGGAAGATGCCGGCGAACTCGTTGGCGATATAGCCGCCACCGGCGATCACAATCCGCTTCGGGAGCTTTTCCAGATGAAACACTTCGTTTGAACTGATTGCGTGCTCGATCCCGTCGATCGCAGGCATGACGGGCCGGGCTCCGGTGGCGATCAGGATCTTCTCTGCCGTCACCTCCTTGCCGCTCGCCAGGCGGATTGAAGTGGGGCCAGTCAGCGTCGCCCGTTCCCGGAAGATGGTGACCTTGTGGCTGTTGAGCGTCTCCGTATAGGCGCCCTCGAGCCGCGACACTTCGCCAAGCACATTGTCGCGCAGCACCGCCCAGTCGAACGTCTTCTTGGGCACGTCCCAGCCGAACATCGCGGCGTCCTCGAGGTCCTCGGCGAAATGCGCGCCGTAAACGAGCAGCTTCTTGGGCACGCAGCCGCGGATCACGCACGTGCCGCCGACCTTATACTCCTCGGCCACCGCGACTCGCGCTCCATAGGCGGCTGCAACTCGGGAAGCCCGTACACCGCCGGAGCCGGCACCGATCACGAACAGGTCGAAATCCGCCATCAGAGGCCGGCCCTTTCCATCAGCGCGCGGGTCGAGGCGTCGAGCTCACCCTCGTCGGCCCCCTGGGCGAGCTTGCGCGCGATCTCCTTGCCGAGCTCGACTCCGAACTGGTCGAACGGGTTGATTCCTTGCAGCACCGCGTTGGCAAAGGTGCGGTGCTCGTAAAAGGCGATCAGCGAGCCCAGTGATCGCGCGTCCAACCGTTCCAGCAGCAGGGTCGCGCTCGGCCGGTTTCCGGAATAGCTGCGCTGTGGATCATCGCTCCTGCGCCCTTCCATTAGGGCCGCACCCTGGGCGAATGCGTTCAGAAGCAACAGGCGGTGGTGCTCCGGATCCTGGTCATCGTCACCCTCGCGCACCGCGACGAACTCGACCGGCACCGTGACGGTGCCCTGGTGGAGCAGCTGGAACACCGCGTGCTGCGCGTCGGTGCCGGTGCCGCCCCATGTGACCGGCGCAGTAGGCCATTTCACCGCCTTGCCGTCCTTCGTCACCGACTTGCCGTTCGATTCCATCTCGAGCTGCTGGAGATAGAAAGGCAGTAATCGAAGCCGCTCGTCATAGGCGAACACGCCGCGAGTCTGGCAGGCGAAGGTCTCGACATAGAGCCGGTCGGCGAAGGCCGCGATCAGCGGCACGTTCCCGGTCGGCTCGGCGAAACGGAAGTGCCGGTCCATCTCCGCGGCGCCCTCGAGCAGCGCCTCAAACGCGTCCCAGCCGAGCGCCAGCGCGGCGCTGAAGCCGACCGAGCTCCACAGCGAGTAGCGGCCGCCGACTCCCTCGCCGAACTGGAGGATGCGACTCTCGTCGATCCCCTGCCCGACGGCGGCCTCGGGCTTGGCCGTCACCGCGATCACTCGCCCGTCCGGATCGGCGATACCGGCGGCGCGGAGCCATGCCCGCGCCGCTTCGAGATTGGTCAAGGTCTCGAGTGTCGAGAAGGTCTTGGAGGCGGCAACGACGAGTGTGGTCGCTGGATCAAGAGGCTTCACCGCGTCGTCGAACGCCGCGCCGTCGATGTTCGACAGGAACCGCACCGTGAGAGTCGACGCTCGGCGGCCCAGTGCGTCGACCAGCAGCGCCGGCCCCAGCACCGATCCTCCAATCCCGATGTGGAGGATTCCCGTCACTGCGCCGAAGGCGCCGCCCTCGATGGCGTCGACGAGGGCGCGCATGCGCTGGCGGCGAGCCGTTGCGAGGTCCACCTCGTCGGGCGCCCCGCTGCCACGTTCCGCGACATGGGTCGCAGGGCGTCCTTCGCTGGGGTTGACGATCGCGCCGCCGAACAGCGCCTCGCGCGCCGCGAGAAAGCCCATCCGCTCCGCCCGTGCGAGCGATTCTTCCATCACATCGGCGTCAAGGTGCGTCTTCGACCAGTCGAAATAGATTCCCGCGGCTTCGAAGCTGAAACGGCTGAGCCGATCGGGCTCCTTTTCAAAGAGCTCCTTGAGCGTCTTCGTCGCGCCCGCCTGCGGTCGTTCGGCCATGCGGCGGCACATAATGGCAGAGCCGGCAAATGCCACCCCGGCTTGACGTGCCGCCGCGCCGCGCCAAACAGCGGAGCGAATGCGCTCCAAACCGTCCCGCCGCGGCTCGCCCGGACCCGAAAGAAAAGAGAGCGCCGGGAGCCTCGCGCGCTTCTTCCTTATGCTGGCGATCTTTGCCTGGGCGCTGAGGAGCCTGATCATTCAGCCGTTCGACATCCCGTCGGGCTCGATGCTTCCGACGCTCTACATCGGCGACTACCTTGTCGTCGCCAAATGGCCCTACGGCTATTCGCGCTACAGCTTCCCCTTCGGATTCCCGTCCTTCGGAGGACGAATGCTCGGCGTGCTTCCGAACCGCGGCGATGTCGTCGTCTTTCGCCATCCGACCGAAAACGCCGACCTCATCAAGCGGGTGATCGGCCTTCCGGGCGACACGGTTGCCGTCGCCAACGGACAGCTGATCCTGAACGGCAAGGCGGCGGCGCGTCGAGAGCTTCCGCCGTTCGAGATGCCGATTAGCGCGAACAGTCCGTGCCGCGTCGTCCCACCCGCCATTCCGACAACCGTCGTCGCTTCGGGCCGACCCTATTGCGTGATCCGCGCCTATCTCGAGACTCTGCCGGGCGGACCGTCCTATAGGATTCTCGACGAGGTCCAGCAGGGCCCGGCGGACGATTTCGGCCCCGTCCGGGTCCCGCCCGGACACGTCTTCCTGATGGGTGACAATCGCGACGACAGTCTCGACAGCCGCTTTCCGGCGAGCGTCGGCGGGATCGGCATGGTTCCGGCCGACCATCTGATCGGCCGCGCGCTCGTGACCTTCTGGTCGACCGATGGCAGCGCGTCCTATTGGAAGCCGTGGACCTGGTTCACCGCACTCCGGGCGAGCCGGATCGGCAATGGCTATACGGGAGACGCCGAGTGACCGGAGCGGAACTGCTACAGTTCGTTCGCGACAAGCTCGGCCACGAGCCTAATGACGCGGCGCTGTTCGAGCTCGCGCTCACCCACTCGAGCGCCGCGCGCGGACCCCGCGAACATTATGAGCGACTGGAATTCCTCGGTGACCGAGTTCTTGGAATGGTGATCGCCAGGGCGCTCTACGACCGTTATCCGAACGAGCCGGAAGGCTTTCTTTCGCGCCGCTACAATGTGCTCGTCGCGCGCGAGACCTGCGCCGAGAACGGCCGCGAGATCGGGATTCCGGAGGTTGTCCGGCTCGGCAAGCAGGCGCGTTCCGATGGCGCGAGCCAGAGCGAGAATGTCGTCGGCGACGTGATGGAATCGCTCATCGGCGCGCTGTTCATCGACGGCGGGCTCGAGGCGGCGCAGCGCTTCATCCTCGACCTGTGGGAGCCGGATCTCGCGAGCCAGCGCCGGGCGCCGCAGCACCCCAAGTCGGCGCTGCAGGAGCTCGCCGCGGCCAAGGATTGCAAGCCGCCCGTCTATGAAGTCGTCGGCCGGACCGGTGCGCACCACGCGCCCAAGTTCACGATACGCGTGTCGGTGCCCGGCCTCGGCGAAGCCACCGCGGACGGCACCAGCAAGCAGGAAGCGGAAACCGAAGCCGCGGAGGCGCTGTTGAAGCAGCTGAAATGAGCGATTCCGAAACGCGCGCCGGATTCGTCGCGGTGATCGGCGCCCCCAACGCGGGTAAATCGACTCTGGTCAATGCCATCGTCGGCCAGAAGGTCGCCATCGTCAGCGGCAAGCCGCAGACGACTCGCGCCCGGCTCATGGGCATCGCCATTGTGAGCGGCGCTCAAATCCTGCTCGTCGACACGCCTGGAATCTTCGAGCCGCGGCGCCGCCTCGACCGCGCGATGGTCGCCGCGGCGTGGACGGGAGCGCAGGACGCCGACCTCATCCTCCTGGTGATTGACGCCGCGGCAGGCGTGAAGGACGGGGTCGAGCGGATCATTTCGTCGCTGAGCAACCGGAAGCGCCCGCTATTCCTGGCGCTGAACAAGATCGACCTTGTCAACAAGGGCGCGCTGCTCGGCCTGGCGACTGACCTCGCGGCGCAGCTCAATCCCGCGAAGGTCTTCATGATCAGCGCTGCGGAAGGCGACGGCGTCGCCGATCTGAAGCGGGCGCTTGCCGAGGCCATGCCGCAAGGTCCGTGGCTCTATCCCGAGGACGAAATCTCCGATGCGACCGACCGAATGATTGCCGCCGAGCTCACCCGCGAGCAGATCGTCAACCAGCTCCACCAGGAACTCCCCTACGCGAGCGCGGTCGAGACCGAGAAATGGGAAGACCGTCCCGACGGCTCGACCGTCATCAACCAGCAGATCATCGTCGAGCGCGAGAGCCAGAAGGCGATCGTCATCGGCAAGTCCGGCCGCCGGCTCAAGAGCATCGGTGCCGCCGCCCGAACCGAGATCGCGCAGCATCTCGGCCGGCCGGTGCACCTGTACCTCCACGTGAAGGTCGAGCCCAAATGGGACGAAGACCGCTCGCTCTATCGCGAGATCGGGCTCGAGTGGGCGGATTAGCTCCCCTCCCTTTCAAGGGAGGGGGAAGGGGTGGGTGGCGGATGAAGCGGCTCGATGCCGCTTCAGAAGCTTCCTCACGGGCATTGAGCCCGTTCGAAAGCACCCCGCCCATGTCGAAAATCGAACCGTCATAAAACGGTCCGATTTTCGACATCCCTCCCCTGAAGGGGAAGGGAAGCAAGAACCTCATCCACCCACTCCGGCACCAGCTCCCCAGCCCGGCCGATGCGGCTTTCGCCGAAGAACATGCTGCCGATTGACGGCTCAAGGTTCATCTCCAGCGTCCTCGCCCCGCAATATCGCGCCGTCTGGACGAACCCCGCGGCGGGATAGACCGCGCCGGACGTGCCGATCGACACGAACAGGTCGCAGCCGCGCAGCGCCTCGTCGATACGGTCCATGTCGTAGGGCATCTCGCCGAACCAGACGATGTCCGGGCGCACCATGCCGGGCGTCCCGCAGCTCGGGCATTCAGCTCCCTCACCCATCGGCCCGTTCCAGCCGAATCGCTCGTTGCATCGCAGGCACCAGCCCTTGGTCAGCTCGCCATGCATGTGGATCAGCCGCTCCGACCCGGCACGTTCGTGCAAGTCGTCGACATTCTGCGTGACCAGCAGCAGTTCGCCCGGCCACTCCGCGTCGAGCCGGGCGAGCGCCTCGTGTGCCGCGTTCGGCTCGACGGTGCCGAGCTTCGCCCGCCGTGCATCGTAGAACGCATGGACCAGCGCCGGATCGCGCCGGAACGCCTCGGGAGTGGCGACATCCTCGACTCGATGACCCTCCCACAGCCCGTCGGGACCGCGGAAGGTCGCAAGGCCGCTTTCGGCCGAAACGCCGGCACCGGTCAGCATCACGATGTTGCGGACGTCCATCGGAGGAGCATAGAGCCGCCGCGCGATGAGCGAAGGCAAAATCCGCATCGGCATCGGCGGCTGGACGTTCCCGCCGTGGCGCGAGACCTTCTATCCCGCCGGCCTGCCGCAGAAGCGCGAGCTCGAATATGCGTCGCGGCAGTTCGGAGCGATCGAGATCAACGCGACTTTCTACGGCCGCCAAAGCCCGAAAAGCTGGGCCGCGTGGGAGAAGCAGGTTCCCGAAGGTTTCGAGTTCGCGATCAAGGGCTCGCGCTACGTCGTCACCCGGCCAAAGCTCGCCGATGCCGGCGAGGGCCTCCAGACCTATTTCGCTCAAGGCATGGCCGCGCTCGGCCGCAAGCTCGGTCCGTTCTTGTGGATGTTCGCCACCCGGCGCCAGTTCGACCGTGAGGACATCGCAGCATTCTTGAAGCTCCTGCCGAAGACGCTCGACGGCATTCCGCTTCGCCACGTCATCGAACCGCGCCACGAAAGCTTCCGCGACGAGAAATTCTTCAAGATCTGCCGCGATCACGACGTTGCGATCGTGTTCGGCGACGATGATGAATTCCCCTGCATCGACGCGGACACCGCGAGTTTCGCTTATGCGCGGCTGCAGCGGATGCGCGAGGAGGTTCCGACCGGCTATGACGAGGCCGCGCTCGACGGCTTCGCCGCCAAGGCGTTGAAGTGGCGCGAGGACGGCCGCGACTCCTACATCTTCATGATCAACGGCGCGAAAATCCGCGCTCCTGCGGCAGCGCTGGCGCTGCAGGAGCGGCTTCGCTAATCCAACAGCCATGCGTACCGCCGATCAGCCGATCCGCATCAGCCTGTTCGCGCCCAATGGCCGCATGGGACAGGCGATTGCAGCCGCGGTTGAGGAATCGAACGGCTTCGCCATCGACCCGGATCACGGCGACGTCATCGTCGATTTCTCCGCTCCTTCGGGATTGGCGGCGAGCCTCGACCGCGCGGTCTCCGCCGGCGTTCCAATCCTGATTGGGACGACCGGTCTCGACGAAACCGCCGATGCTCGGCTGTCGGAGGCATCCAGGCAGATCCCGGTCCTCTATGCTCCGAACACGTCGCTCGGCGTGGCGCTCCTCGCGGTGCTCGTTCAGCGCGCCGCGCAGGTCCTCGGATCCGAGTGGGACATTGAGATCACCGAAACGCACCACCGGATGAAGACCGATGCGCCTTCCGGGACCGCGCTGCTGCTCGGGGAGGCGGCGGCGCAAGGCCGCGCAACCGGTCTCAAGGCGGAGCGCGGCCGTGACGGAAGGGCGCTGAAGCGCGAGCAGGGCGCAATCGGCTTCGCCTCGCTGCGCGGGGGGACCGTCGTCGGCGAGCATGACGTCCTCTTCCTCGGCCCGGAGGAGCGGCTCATCCTGTCGCACCGCGCCGAGAGCCGAATGATCTTCGCGCGCGGTGCGCTCGCCGCCGCGCGCTTCCTCGTCGGCAGGCCCGCCGGCCTCTATTCGATGCGCCACGTCATCGGCTCCTTGTGAGCGAATCCGACACCAGTTCTCACGGGCTGGCCCGCCGTCTCGGCCTGTTCGACGCGACCATGCTGGTGATGGGCGGGATCATCGGATCGGGCATCTTCGTCACGCCGGCGGAAGTCGCCCGTCACGTCACCACGTCGCTGCTGATCGTCGGCGTATGGCTCCTTGGCGGCATCATCGCCCTGTTCGCCTCCTTCGTTTACGCCGAACTCGCGGCGCGGCGGCCGGAAGTCGGCGGCCAATATGCCTATCTCCGCGACGCATACGGGCCCATGCCGGCATTCCTCTACGGCTGGGCGCTGCTGCTGGTGATCCAGTCGGGCGGGATGGCGGCAGTCGCAATCACCTTCGCGCGTTATTTGAGCGACCTCGTGCAGCTTCCCCTGGATGACAATGCGCTCGCGGTCGGCGTGCTGGCCGTCCTGACTTTGATCAATTGCCTCGGCGTGAGATCGGGCAGCAACGTCCAGAGCGGCCTGATGGTGCTCAAGATACTGGCAATCCTCGCGCTGGTGTTCGCCGGATTGCTCTTCGCGCCCGCGGCGATTGTTCAGTCAGCGTCGGCACGGCCCGCTTCTATGTCGACGCTCGCGGCAATCGGCGCCGCTATGACTCCCGTCATGTTCTCTTACGGAGGCTGGCAGACATCGAGCTTCGTCGCCGGCGAGATGCGCAATCCGCAGCGCGACCTCGCGCGCGGCCTGCTGCTCGGAGTCGCGGGCGTCGTGCTGCTCTACACCGCGGTCGCCTACGTCTGCGTCCATGCGCTTGGCCCCGCCGGACTCGCCAGCTCCAGGACTCCGGCCACAGACGTCATGCGGCTCGCGGTGGGAAGCAGAGGCGCGACGTTCATCGCCCTCGGGATCGCGATTTCCGCGCTCGGCTTCCTCAGCCAGGGGATGTTGACCGCGCCGCGGGTCTATTTCGCCATGGCCGAGGACGGCGTGTTCTTCCGCGGTGTCGCACAGGTCAGCGCCAAAACGCGTGTGCCTGTCGTGGCGATCGTTCTCCAGGGAGCAGCAGCGGCGATTATCGCGCTGTCCGGCACTTTTGGTCAGATCCTGAATTACGTGGTCTCCGTCGACTTCATCTTCTTTGGCCTGACCGGCGCGGCCCTGTTCGTGTTCCGCCGCCGCGACCCGGACCAGCTGGTATTCTTCAAGACGCCCGGGCATCCGTTCTCCACCGGCATCTATGTGCTCGCCTGCTGGGCGGTCGTGGTCGCGACGGTCGCCAACAATCCGGTCAACGCGATGATCGGCTACGCGATTCTCGCCGCCGGGATTCCCGCCTGCCTCTACTGGCAAGGCAAGAAGCGGGCGGCAGCCGCATGAGGGCGATGCGCTCGGATTACATGCACTGGGCGAAATTCAAGCCACCCGTGCGCTATCCGCTGACGATGAGCGAAGTGCCGCATTTCCGCATGGATTCGCTCCCTATCTCCATCGCCGATCTCGATCTCGATGGAGCGAGCCATCCGCGCTACCGGCCGCTTCGCGAGGCGATCGCGGCCCGTTACAAGGTGTCGGTCGACCAGATTGTCACGGCCGACGGCACGTCGATGGCCAATTTCCTCGCGATGGCGGCCCTGATCGCTCCTGGCGACGAAGTGCTGATCGAGCGGCCGACCTATGAGCTGCTGCTCGGCGTCGCCAGCTTTCTCGGCGCGAAGATCAACCGCTTCGAGCGCAATCCGGCGGACGCTTTTCGGCTCGATCCTGCCAAAGTTGCGGAAGCGATGTCTGATCGCACTCGCCTGATCGTGATCACAAACCTCCACAATCCGAGCAACGCACTCGCAATTGAGGAGGAACTCCGAGCAATAGCTGCCCTTGGCGCTCGCGTGCTGGTCGACGAGGTCTACCTCGACTCCGCTTTGCCGCCGGATCGGACGGCGGCGCGTCTTGGCCCGGAGTTCGTCTGCACGAACAGCCTGACGAAAGTGTACGGCCTCAGCGGCCTGCGCTGCGGCTGGATCCTCGCCGAACCGGAGCTTGCTGAACGCATGTGGCGTCTTAACGACCTGTTCGGAGTCAATCAGGCGCACCCCGCCGAGCGGCTCGCCTGCATCGCGTTCGAGCATATCGACAAGGTGATCGGCGACAATCCGGACCTACTCGCGCGGAACCGCGAACGGTGGAATGCTTTCGCCGGTTCGCGCGACGATCTCGAGAGCATGCCGGCTCGGCAGGGGATCACCGCCTTTCCCCGCTGGCACGGCGGCGACACCGAACGGCTCGATGCGCTTCTTCGCGAGCGCTACGACGCGGCCATCGTGCCGGGACGCTGGTTCGAAATGCCCGAGCGCTTCCGGGTAGGCTTCGCACTGCCCACGCCCGATTTCGAAGAGGCGCTGAACCGCCTCGGCTCGGCACTGGACGACCTGCAGTGAACCGCCAGCAGGTGTTCGAATTCTTCCGCCGCCTCGCCGAGGCGAACCCGTCGCCGACGACCGAGCTCGAATCGGGCAATCCCTATCAGCTGCTCGTCGCCGTGGTCCTTTCGGCGCAGGCCACGGACGCCAGCGTCAACATCGCCTGCCGTCCGCTGTTCGAGCACATCAGGACGCCGCAGCAGATGGTCGATTTCGGCGAGAACCGCCTGCGCGAGGCGATCAAGACCATCGGACTGTTCAACACGAAGGCGAAGAACGTCATCGCACTCAGCCGGGCGCTGATCGCGCAGCACGGCGGCGAAATTCCGCGCACCCGCGAGGAGCTGCAGACGCTCCCCGGCGTGGGTCGCAAGACCGCCAACGTCGTGCTCAACACCGCGTTCGGCGAAGAGACGTTCGCCGTCGACACGCACGTCTTTCGCGTCTGCAACCGCACCGGCCTCGCGCCCGGAAAGACGGTCGACGAAGTCGAAGCGAAACTCGAGAAGATCGTGCCGCAGCCATTCCGCCGCGACGCCCACCACTGGCTGATCCTTCACGGCCGCTACACCTGCAAGGCACGGCTTCCGGAATGCTGGCACTGCCCCGTGATCGACCTGTGCCGTTACAAGCCCAAGACTCCGCCGGAGGAGCGCGCTAAATCCACCGCCGCTCGAACCGCGAGCCGAGGGTCGTCAAAAGCTCGTACTGCGCCACGCCGGACTGCTTCGAAGCGGAAGGCAGATCGTAGTCGAGCTCGACCCACTCGCCTTCCCTGAGCTGGGGCGCCGCGTCGCACCCGATCGCGAGCAAATCCATCGAGACGCGGCCGAGTACGGGCAGCGCAAACTCACCGGCGAAGGCCGAGCCGCGTGACGAGAAGCCGCGCAGGTAACCGTCGGCATAGCCGATGTTTAGGATGGCCGCCTCGGTGTCCTCGTCAGCGTGGAAGGTCGCGCCGTATCCGCAGGTCTCGCCGGCCGGAATCGTTCGCCGCTGCACGACTTGCGCCTCCAGCCGGACGACCTGGCGGATATGCCCTTCCGCTTCGGCCCGCTGCATCCCGCCGTAGAGCGACAGCCCCGGTCGAACGAGATCGAAGCTGTAGTCGCGCCCAAGGCAAATGCCCGCGCTGTTCGCCATGCTGTAGCGCCGCGCCGGAACCGCCGACGCGACCGCGCGGAAGCGCTCGAGCTGCATGGCGTTCATCGGACTGTCCTCGTCGGCGCGGGCGAGGTGGCTGTGCAGCGTGTCGATGGTGACGCCGTCGAGTACGCCGATCTCGGTCGGCCTCAGGCCGAGGCGGTTCATTCCCGTGTCGATCATCACGTCGCACGGCCGGCCGGGTGCGATTTCCTTCCACCGGGCCACCTGCTCGGGCGAATTGAGGCACGGGCGAGCGGACATTCGCAGCGCAGCTTCGACGTCGCCGGGCCCAACTCCGTGAAGCACCACAATGCTGGCGCCTTCGGGCAGGTCGCCGAGTTCCCCGGCCTCGGCCCAGGTCGAAACGAAAAAGTCGCGACAGCCGGCTTCGATCAAGGCCTCGGTCACCCCGCGCGCGCCGAGGCCGTAACCGTTCGCCTTCACGGCCGCACCCGCGGTCACGCCTGCCCGCTCCTGCAGCCAGCGCCAGTTCGCCTGGATGGCCGAGCGGTCGATCGTCAGGCGCAGCGGACGGTGCATCGCCTTCGCCTACCGGCGCTAGTCGGCCGCGTCGAGGCTGGCCTTCGCCTGCTCCCAGTTGCGGCCATCGAACTTCTCGACCGCCAGCTCGACCGGCTGGTCGAGGCAGTTGGCGTTCACGCTCCAGGCGTCGGGGTGCGAGCGGGGCTGGTAGAAGCTCTTGATGCCGCAATGGCGGCAGAACAGGTGCTCCGCTGCGCCCGTCCCGAAACGATAGCTTGCGAGCGCTTCACGGCCGCTGATCAGTTCGAAATCGGCGTGGAGCACCATCACGTGGGTGAAGCTCGTCATCCGGCACACCGAACAATTGCAGTCGAGCGCCGGCACCGGCGGCTCGGGCACCTCCGCCTCGAACCGCACCGCGCCGCAATGACAGCCGCCACGGACCTTCATTCGATCAGCTTCCCGGAACCCGCGAGATCGTCAGCGTCAGCCGTTGATCGCCGCGCGCGACGTCCACCGACACCGACTTGCCCGCTCCGTCTAGCGCCCTGCCGAGCTCGGAGGCGCTCGCCACCGGAGAACCGTTGACCGCGACGACGATGTCGCCCGCCTGGAGTCCGGCGCGCGCGGCCGAGGTTTTGGGTTGAACGAGCGCCACCGCCGTCCCGCTGGAGCGCGATTCGCTGAGTCTGCTCGACAGGGCGGTATCGAAATCCTCGGCGCGAAAGCCGAAGCGGGTGGTCGGCGAAAGGCTGTCGCGCAGAAGCTCGTCGGCGATTTCCGAAACGACATCGGCGGGGATCGAAGCGAAGGCCGGTCCGCTCGACGCGATGACACCGATCGCCTGCCCGGTCGCGGAAATGAACGGCGCCCCGGCCGGAAGCGCAGCCCCCATCGGCTGGAGCCGGATGTACGCGCTCGGCGCGCCGCCGTCGGTCAGGAAATCGCTGGCGATCATCGCCGCCTCTGCGCTGCATCCGTCGCCCGCCGGATCCTGGATCGCAAATCCGAAATCGCCGACTCGCGGGAAGCTTTGATCGGCGAGCGGGACCGGAGTCAGCCCCGTCGCGCCAGTCTTCACGATGCTGAGGCCCGATACCGGATCGGAGCGGGTCTCGGACGCCGGAATCGCCGCTCCGGCGCCAAAATGCACTTCCATGTCCCCGCTCGGCAAAAGCGCCGTGGAAGCAAGGACCCAGCCGTCGGGGGAGATGACGAAGCCGGCCGCGGTCGGCCCCGTCCCGCCCGCCGGGACGATCGCCGCGATCGAGGGGCAAAGGCTGGAGATCGCATCGGCCAGGCTCGGAAAGCCCGGCTGTTGACGCACGATCTGGATGATCGGCCGCCGCCGGTCCGGCGACCCCGGCTGCGGCTGTCCGGTCGGCGTATAGATCCGGCCGAAGTAGGCACCCCCGACGGCCGCGATGAACACGGCGGCGCCGATCAGCAGGAAATTGCGCAGCGGCTTATTCACCGAACATCTCGCGCTGCGCCTTGTCCATCTCGTCCGTGTAGCGGCGGTGGATGAACTTCTCGGCGAGCGTTCCGATGACCTCGCCTTCGGCACTGACCACTGCGAGGAAATCAGCGCCGTTCGAATCGAAAATCGTCATCGCTTGGCGGACGTCCTCGGCGGGCTGAAGCGCGACACCCTTCATCTCGGCGAGCTCACCGACCTCGCTGTCCGCGTCCAGGCTGGCGTCGAAGGCGCGCGCGGTGTCGACGATCCCGAAATAGGTGCCCGTCTTGTCGGTCAGGACCACGTTCGCGGTGGAACCGAGCGGGAACCGGCGGCGGAATTCGCTAATGCTCGTCGACGCCGGGACTGAATCGACCGTCCGCTGCATCATCTTGCCGACCGTCAGGTTCCTGATCCAACCGACGTCACGCGCGCTCCTGATCGTTTGTCCGCGCGTATGCATGCGCCACGTCGAGAAGGAGAAGCCGAACGTCTCTCGCACTACCGTGCTGGCGCAGAGCGCGGCGGTGACCGCGACCCCCGTCAGCGCGAAATCGTGGGTCGTTTCGAGCACCAGCAGGGACATTGTCATCGGCGCGCCGATGATCGCCGACGCCATCGCCGCCATGCCGATCAGGGCGGCATCGGACGGATCGATCGCCGGCGCTCCGCCGATATGGGCGAGCGCGCCCGCGAACAGCTGGCCCGCTAGCGAACCGATGAACAAGGAGGCGAAGAACAGGCCGCCCCGAAAGCCGAACCCGAGCGACACCGCCGACGCCATGACCTTCACCACGAACACCAGCAGCAGGAAGCGCAACGCGACCTCCGCCCCAAGATCGAAATGGAGCGCTCCATGCCCCGACGACAACGTCTGCGGCGTGACCATCGCAAGCGGGATCAGCAGCAATCCCCCGACTGCCGGACGCCACGCGTCGAGCAAGGTGGATGAGCGCACAGTCTCCTCGATGAAGGTCACCGCGCGCATGATCGCGATCGACACGCCGGCGCAGACAATCCCTAGCGCGGCGTAGACGAGATAGTCCTCGGTGGTGATCGCCTTGGCGCCGGGAAGCGCGATGATATAGGCTTCGAGGCCGAGCAATCGTGCCGTGACCACCGCCGACAGCGCGGCCGCCGCGACCGGTGCGATCGCCGCCGGCGTATAAGCGCCGATCACGATCTCGAACGCGTAGAAGGCGCCCGTCAGCGGCGCGCTGAATGCCGCGCCGATCGCCGCTCCGGCGCCCGCCCCGAGCAGGATCCGCATGTCGGCCCGGCGCAGCCGAAGCCACTGGCCGACCACCGATGCGAACCCGCCGCCGGCCTGGGCGTACGCAGCTTCGAGGCCGACCGACGCGCCGACTCCGTTCGACAGCAGCGTCTGCGCGCAGACGAGGAGGCTGTCCCGAAGCGGAATAACCCCGCCGTGGAGCGCATTGGCTTCGACGACGTCGACCGGGGTCCGCCACCGGCGCGCTGCCGCGCGGGTGCCGAAGCCGAGCAGCAGGCCCCCGATCGGAAGGGCAAACAGCGACAATATCGACACCGAGGGGGCGGCGCTGAGGCTTCCGCCGTTCAGCCCGTAGATGATCGATTGTAGTCCGTGGGCGGTGCGGTTCATGATGAACGTGAGCACGCCGGCCGCGATCCCCAGCACCACGGCCATGACCACAAGCGCCGCTTCGCTCGATCGGAACAGCCGCCGCACCGCATTCATGCCGCGCGACACGTTCACCGTCTGCTGCACGCGCGAAAGGCTACCGCCGATCACTTCACTCCACCGTCACGCTCTTGGCCAGGTTGCGCGGCTGGTCGACGTCGGTGCCTTTCAGAACCGCCACATGATAAGCGAGCAGCTGCACCGGCACGGCATAGACCAGGGGCGCTATCAACGGGTGGACCTCGGGCATTTCGATCGTCGCGATACAGCCCTCACCCGCTGCGGCAATTCCCGCGGCATCGCTGATCAGGACGATGCGCCCGCCGCGGGCCCGGACCTCCTGCATGTTGCTGACCGTCTTCTCGAACAGAGGGCCCGACGGCGCGAGCACGATCACCGGCACATTGTCGTCGATCAGCGCGATGGGGCCGTGCTTCATCTCTCCGGCGGCATAGCCTTCGGCATGGATGTAGCTGATTTCCTTGAGCTTCAGGGCGCCCTCCAGCGCCATCGGATATTCCGCCCCGCGCCCGAGGTAGAGCACGTCATGCGCCGGCGCGACGAGGTGCGCCATGGCCGCAATCTCCTCGTCGTGGTTGAGCGCTGCATTGAGCGCTGCCGGAGCCTCCTGCAGGTGACCGACGATAGCCTCCTCCTCCTCGCGGCTAAGCCGGCCGTTGGCCCGGGCGAGATTGGCCGCAAGCGCCGCGAGAACCGCGAGCTGACAGGTGAACGCCTTGGTCGACGCTACGCCGATCTCCGGCCCCGCATGGGTCGGAAGCAGCAAATCCGCCTCTCGCGCCATCGAGCTGGTCGGCACGTTCACCACCACGGCGATCCGCTGCTTCTCCTCGCGCGCGTGGCGAAGCGCGGCGAGCGTGTCGGCGGTCTCTCCCGACTGGCTGATGAACAGCGCGAGCCCGCCCGGTTCGAGCACGGGCTCGCGATATCGGAACTCGCTCGCGACATCGATGTCGACGGGCGTCCGGGCGAACTTCTCGATCCAGTATTTGGCGACGAGCCCGGCATAATAGCTCGTCCCGCAGGCGACGATCGTCACGCGCTTGAACGAGGCGAGGTCGAGGTCGCCGGTCGGAAGCGCGATCGCGCCTTCGAACGGCCGGACGTAGCTCTGGAGTGTCTGGGCAACCACGATCGGCTGCTCGAAAATCTCCTTTTGCATGTAATGGCGGTAATTGCCCTTCTCGACCGGCGCCGAAGACGCGCCGGACTCGACGATCTCGCGCTCGGCGGGCCGGTTGTCGCGATCGAAAATCTCGATCCGGTCGCGGTGGACCACCGCCCAGTCGCCCTCGTCGAGATAGGCGATGCGTTGCGTCCACGGAGCAACGGCGAGCGCGTCCGAGCCGAGGTAATTCTCGCCGTCGCCATAACCGACGGTCAGCGGCGCTCCGCGTCGCGCGCCGATGATGGTGTCGGGATCGTCGCGGAACAGGAAGGCGATCGCGAACGCCCCCGTCAGTCGCGGAAGCACCGTCGCGACCGCCTCGCGCGGGGAGGCGCCGCGCTCGATCTCCCGCGCGACGAGGTGGCCGACCACCTCGGTGTCGGTTTCGCTCTCGAACTTCCGTCCTTCGGCGATCAGCTCGTCACGCAGCGGCTTGAAATTCTCGATGATCCCGTTGTGGACGAGGGCGACGGGTCCGACGACGTGCGGATGGGCATTGTCGACCGTCGGAGCGCCATGCGTCGCCCAGCGGGTATGGGCGATCCCGGTGGTCCCGTGCAGCGGATCGGCCTTCAGCTCGCGCGCGAGATTGTCGAGTTTGCCCTCGGCCCGCCGGCGGTCGAGCCGTCCGTCGTTGATCGTGCAGATGCCGGCGGAGTCATAGCCGCGATATTCGAGTCGCTTGAGCCCGTCGAACAGGCGCTGCGCGACATCGGACTTGCCGACGATTCCGACAATCCCGCACATCCTACTCTGCCGCTTTCCGGGTCATCCGCTCGCGGAAACGCCTGGCCCAGCCGGCGATCCCCTTTTGCTCAGCCCGCCCCACCGCAAGGCTGTCCGGCTCGACGTCCTCCGTGATCACCGAGCCTGCGCCGACGATCGCGCCGTCGCCAATCCGCACCGGCGCGACCAGCGCGCTATTCGATCCGATGAAGGCGCCCTCCCCGATCTCCGTCCGGTACTTGCCGAATCCATCGTAATTGCAGGTGATCGTACCGGCCCCGATGTTGGCCCGCGCTCCGACGGACGCGTCGCCGACGTAGGACAAGTGATTGACCTTCGCGCCTTCGCCGACGTCCGCCTTCTTGAGCTCGACGAAATTGCCGACCTTGCTGCGTTCGGCGAGGCGCGTCCCGGGCCGGATCCGCGCAAATGGGCCGATCTTCGCCTTGGCGCCGATTGTCGCCCCCTCGATATGGCTGAAGGCGTGGATCGTCGCGCCGTCGGCGACCTCGACCCCGGGACCGAACACGACATGCGGCTCGACCGTCACGTCGCGGCCGAGCTTCGTATCGTAGGCGAACCAGACGCTTTCCGGGTCGATCAGCGTCGCGCCCTCGTGGAGCACCTGCTCGCGGCGCCGACGCTGCCACTCGAGCTCCAGATGGGCGAGCTCGGCGCGGCTGTTGACTCCGGCCGTCTCATAAGGGTCGCCTTCGATCACCACCGCTTCCCGGCCTTCGGCTGCTGCGATGTTCACCACGTCGGGCAGATAATATTCGCCGGCTGCATTGTCGTTCCCGACCTTGCCCAGCCAGCGGAACAGGTCCTTCGCGCGGATCGCCATCATGCCCGAGTTGCACAGGCGCACCGCCCGCTCTTCCTCGGTCGCATCCTTATATTCGACCATTTTCGCGATCCGGTCGCCTTCACCCAGAATGATCCGGCCGTATTTGAGCGGGTTTTCCGGGCAGGAGGCGAGCACGACCACGCCGGGCCCATCGCCGCCGTCGAGGCGGTCGAGCATCCTTCGAAGCGTCTCAGCCTGGACGAACGGCGTGTCGCCGTAGAGGATCAGGACCGGCCCGTCGTAGCCGGCGAGCGCCTCGGCCGCCTGCTGCACGGCGTGGCCCGTGCCCTTTTGCTCGGCCTGGAAAGCGACGGTCACGTCTCGGCCGCCGATCGCCGCCTCGACCTGCTCGCGCCCCTTGCCGACGACGACCACGCGCTTGTCTGCGCCCAGCGCGTCGACCCGGTCGAGGAGGTGGAGGAGCAGTGGGCGGCTGGCGATCGGGTGGAGCACCTTGTGCGTGTCCGACCGCATGCGCGTGCCCTGGCCGGCGGCAAGGATGACAACGGCGAAGCGGCGCTGGTCACTCATCGGCGCGAGCAATGGCATGGCGCTTTCGCGAGCGCCAGTACCGAGCATGCTACATGTTCTGGTATGCCTCGTTCCCGACGAAACCGACGCTTTGGACATGCTCGGTTTTGATGATTCCGAGCACCTCGTCGACAGCGCCATAGCGGGCGTTCGGCCGCGGACGGAGGTGAAGCTCGGGAATGGGCCGCCTCTCCTGCGTCAGCGCCAGCTCCTCCCGGAGCTGCTGCGTCGAGACCGGAGTCCCGTTCCACAGGAGCGCTCCGGTCTCGGTGATCACCAGCTCGTTCTTGAGCGGATTTGGCGGCGGTACGCTGAACGGCGGCGGCGACGGCAAGTCGAGCTTCACGATATGGGTCTGCGGAGGGATGGTGATGATCAGCATGATGAGGAGCACAAGCAGAACATCGATCAGCGGCGTGGTGTTCATGCCGGCGATCGGATTAGCGTGATCGGCCACAAATCCCTGCCGCATCGCTACACTCCTCGATGGAGCACAAGTATCTCACAAGTGCCGAACTGCGGCAAGGAACGACAGCGAACGAAAAAGGGCGGCTCCGGGGGAGCCGCCCTCGAACTTGGTGCAGTCACGAAGCTCTAGAAGATGTTCGCGTAATATTCGTTTCCGACGAAACCCATCTTCTGGACGTGGGCTTTCTTGGTGATCGCCAGCACTTCGTCGACCAGCTCATAACGCGCCGTCGCGTCGGGCTGCAGGTGCAGCTCGGGGATCGGGTTCATCTGCTGGGTGGCTTCGAGATATTGTTTCAGCTGCTGCTGCGAGATGGGCGTGCCGTTCCAGGTGATCGCGCCCTGCGCCGTGACGCCGACCGTGTTCTTGAGCGGTTCGATCGGCGGCGGCGGCTGATGCGTGTTCTGCGGCAGATCCAGCTTCACGGCGTGGGTTTGCGGCGGGATGGTGATGATCAGCATGATGATGAGAACCAGCAAGACATCGATCAGCGGCGTTATGTTCATGTCCACCATCGGTTCGCCGGAAGCATTATCGCCAGTGGTCTGCATCGACATAGCGAGTACTCCTACAGCCGCGCGGCCGGGCCGCCGCCCGGTTGCGAGATGAACCCGACGCGCTGGAACCCGGCTTCCTGCATGGTCAGGATCACGGCGCCGATACATTTGTACGGCGTGTTCACGTCGCCGCGGATGTGCGCTTCGGGCATATTGTCTTCGTTGATGTTCTGAACCCCGCCCACGGCTTTGATCTGGTCCTCGAGCTTCTTCACGGCCCGGTCGAGCAGATCCCTTTGCGTGACCTTGGTCAGCTGCCAATAAACCTCGCATGTGCCGCCGGGCCCGCCGCGGACGCTCAGCGAGACGTTTTCCGGCTTGGTGATCGTCGGCTGGTACGCGACCTTAGGAAGAGTCACCGGAATACGGTGTGTCACCACCGGGATGGTGATCAGGAAGACGATCAGCAGCACCAGCATGACGTCGGTCATCGGAACCACGTTGATGTCCGAGATCGCGGTGTCGTCATCGCCTTCTAATACTTGTCCTGCCATACGGCTGGGTTCTTTCCTGGTTCGAAACGGCGGAGGCCCGGCGGCGCCGGACCTCCGCTGCGATTACTTCACGTTGGTCGGCGTTGCGTCCGTGCGGCCGGTGCGCAGCGGATCGCTGCCCGCGGCCGGAGCGGTCCTCGCCGAACCGGTGGTCCTCGCCGCCGGGGCGGGCGTCCCGCCGAGGCGCGGCTTCACCGAGCCGTCCGACATTAGATAGCCGTGAAGGTCGTTGGTGAAGGCCGCGAGGTCCTCCATGATCGACTTGTTGCGGCGGATCAGCCAGTTGTAGGCGAGCACCGCCGGGACCGCGACGACCAGGCCGAGCGCGGTCATGATCAACGCTTCACCGACCGGGCCGGCGACGGTGTTGATCGAGGCTTCGCCCGACGAACCGATCTTGATCAACGCGCGGTAGATGCCGACGACGGTGCCGAACAGACCGATGAACGGAGCGGTCGAACCGACCGTCGCGAGGAAGGCGAGGCCTTCGCCGAGGCGGGCGCCGATCGATCCCTGGCTGCGCGCGAGGCTGTTCGCCATCCAGTCGTGCTGGTCGATCGGGTCGGTCAGCTTGCCGTGCTGCTCCTGCGCCATCAGCGCGTCGTCGACGATCGCCCGGTAGGCGCTCTTGGCGTCGAGCTTGGTCGAAGCTTCGCGCAGGTTCGGCGAGTTCCAGAAGCTCGCGCGGACCTTCCGACCCTGGCTGATGATCTTCTGCTGCTGCATCAGCTTGGTGAAGAGGATGTAGAACGAGAAGATCGACATCAGAACGAGGATAACGAACACCGAAATGGTAATGATACCGCCCTGCTGGAGAGCGGGTCCGATGCCGTATTGTGCTGCGGCTGGTGCTGCTTGCATGCTATTTTCCTTTTGAAAACCTGTCGAAAAACGAAAGTCTTGGGATCAACCTGAAAGCTGCCATCTGATCGGCGGCGTCTGGATCGTGTCCGTTGTCGGCTGGCCGTTGCTGTCCCGCGCCGGGATATATTTCGCCCGGCGACGGATGATGTTGCAGGTGGCCTGATCGAGCGCGCTGTTCCCCGATGAGCGGATGATGTTGCACGCCACGACGCGGCCATCGGTTCCGATCGTAATCTCCGCCTGTGCCGTGCCTTCCGCGCCGGCAGCTTGGGCCGAAGCGGGATAGTCGTCCGGGCCGAACAGCGTCCGCAGGTCGCCCTTGGCGCTCTGCGCCGACTGGACCTTGCGTGGCGGTGGCGGGGGCGGCGGCGGAGCCGGAGCGACCGGTGGAATGTACACTGGCGGAGGCGGCGCCGTGACCGTCTGGATGGTCGGCGGCGGCGGAATGTTGGTCTGCACGAGCGGCGGCGGAGTCACCGGCGGCGGCGGAACCTTCGGCATGTCCTTCGGCGGCGGCGGCGGCTGCTGCGGTGGCGGCGGCTTCTGCTCGACGTCGATTACCTTCAGATTCTCGGCGGTCTTCTTGATCACGTCGTACGCGAGACCGGTGACGATCGCATACAAAAGCGACCCGACCACCGCGACGGTCAGGAATATCGACAGGGCCGGATTGCCGCTCAGCTGTTTGCGTTGCGCGTAGGACATTTAACCCGCACTTCTCCTCGACACGCCGTGGTTCCCACGGTCACGGCCGGGCGTCCGAACGCACGCCCCGCCACTTGGATGGGATCGCCGAATTGACATGACGTCATCAGCGATAAGCGCGCCTCCTTATCGTCGGCTCAAAGGCCGCGCAACGGATTTTGTTCCACAGGCGGAAGGCGTGAAACTCTCCTTGGGCAAGCGCCTTGAATCAAGGATTGGGCCAGAGTCCGGGAAATGAAGCGATTTCCACCCCGACGCCGCGCGCATCCGGATAGACGTCCGGCTTAGACGTCTGGATTCGCAGCGCGCGCACGCCACGAAAGGCGGCGAGCCGTTCGAACACCGCGTGGGCGAACGTTTCCTGCAGGTTGAAGCGCCGTGACGACGCGATTTCCTCCACCTCGCTGCGAAGGAAGTCGTAATTCCACGCCCGCTGCGGATCGTCGTCAATCGGAGGGGCGACGTCCTCGAGCCAGATCTCCACCGTCACTGCGAGCCGCTGCGGCGCACCGACCTCGAAATCGTGGAAGCCGATGTCGACCTGGACCTCGAGCGCTTCGAGCATGATCCGCGCCGAGCGGACCTTCAGCCTGTCGGGAACGAGGCCGTCGAGCTTGGTCTCGCTCATGCCTTCCCCAGGAACTGGACGTCGCGCTCGAGCCCGAGGAAGCGCTGACCGGAATCGATCACCAGGACCTGGCCCGTCACGCAGCGGGCGCCGATCAGATAGCGGATCGCGCCGATGACATCCGCCGGCTCGACTCCGCGCTTCAGCGGATTGTCCGCGTGCATCGTTTCGAAATTCTCCTCGCTCTGGCCGCTCGACCGAAGCATCAGCCCCGGAGCGATGCCGTTCACGCGGATCAAGCGATGGGCAAGCGCACGTGCGGCAAGCTCGGTCAAGCCGGCAAGAGCCTGCTTGGACAG
>DATNFJ010000020.1:0-7189 GCA_035606455.1 Sphingomicrobium sp. | reverse complement strand
GTGCGGCGGACGCTGTCGAGGACCATTTCCTTGTCCCACGGCTGAAGTGTTCTCAGATCGATGACATCCACGCTGACCCCTTCGGCGGCCGATTCGCAGCGCGGCACCATCGCGCCCCACGTCACGATGGTGATCCGGTCGCCTTCGCGCGTCTTCCTCGCACGGCCGAAGGGCAGCACATAATCGTCGCCCGGCCACGGCCGCCGCGCCCAGCTGTCGTCCAGCATCGCGCGATGCTCGAAGAAGATCACCGGATCGTTGCCGCGCAGGCTTCCGCGGAGCAGCCCGACCGCGTCCTCGGCATTGGACGGCACCGCAACCTTCCAGCCGGGATTGTGCACGAACTCGACCTCGTTGGTCATCGAATGCCACGGGTCGCCGCACTTGAAGAATCCGCCGGGGATTCGAAGCACCATCGGCGCTGCAAAGCGGTTGAACGTGCGCCAGCGCATCGTTCCGATATCATGGATTTGCTCGGTCGCCGGCTCGGCATATTTGCGGAACTGGATTTCGGGCACCGGCATCAGGCCGCTGAGCGCCATTCCGGCGGCGCGGCCGACGATCCCTTCCTCGTTAAGACTCGTATCGAAGACGCGCTCTCGGCCGAACCGGTCCTGAAGGCCGAGAGTCACCGCATGGACTCCGCCTTTCGGACCGACATCCTCGCCGAACACCAGCACGCGCGGGTTGGCCTCGAGCTCCTGTTCGAGCACGCGGCGGATCGCGGTCACCATGTTGATGCGCTGGCCTGACGGCGCCGGCTCATCGGTCGAAGCGGACGGCGCGTAGCCGCTGTTCCACAGGCCGCCGACCTGCTGCATCTCGCCTTCGTAGAAGACGTTGCTGGTAACGTCCTCGGGGGACGAGACGCCGCGCGCTTCGGCTTCGGCCACCGCCGCCTGGACCTGCCACGCCATCTCGCGCTCGAGGTCGCTCCACGCTTCGTCGCCGACCTGCACGCGCGCGCAATGCTCCTTCAACTTCGGCAGCGGATCGCGCGCCCACTCGGCCTTGATCTCCGCGTCGCTCTTGTAGGCCTGCGTGTCCTGCGCGCTGTGGCCTTCGAGGCGCGGGACGGTGAGTCGGAGAAGCGCAGGTGCGCGTTTCTCGCGCACATGACGCACGGCTTGCTCGACGAGCTGTGCGGCTTCGGCGGGATCGGTCCCGTCGCCGTTGAAGATGGTGAGGCCGGTGAAGCTCGCGAGGTTGGCCGCGATGTCCTTGCCCGGTGTTTGATATTCAGACGGAACCGAGATTCCGTAGCCATTGTCCTCGATATAGATAAGCAGCGGCAATTGTTGCGTTGTTGCAATAGTTAACGCTGACCAGAAACCTCCCGTGGCGCAGCTCGCATCGCCGCCGAGCACCACCGAGATCGCGTCCGGGGGCCCTTCGTTCAGCACCTTCTGCTTGTAGGCGATCGCCTGCGCGTATCCTGCCGCCGGCGTATATTGCGCGCCGACACCGCCCGCCATCGGGAAAGCGTGCGGCCCGTCGGCGTTCGGGTAATTGAACACGACGCCGATATCGCGCCCGTTCGAATAGCCACCGGCAAGGCCCATGCCCGAACCGAGCGCGTCGGCGAGCGGGACCCCGAGCGCGAGCAGCACCGGACGCGAACGATAATAACCGAAGACCGCATCGCCCTGCTTCAGCTGAAGGCCGAGCAGCACCTGGGCCATGTCGTGCCCCCGGGCGCTGAACTGGTAGAGGACTTTCCTTGCCGGAACGAGCTCCTCTTCCTCGATCCGGTCCAGCTCGCGGCTGGTCAGAACCAGCCTCGCGACTTCCCGCCAATCCACCTTCGCGGCAACCGTGCCGGCGTCGCGCTCAGCCATGATCAGCTATCCATCGCGCCGATCACAGCGGCGGTAAATCGGCCGATCTGGTCGTCGCCCATGCCGACCACGTTGAAGCGGCCGGATTCGGCCATGTAGATTGCGTGGTCGGTACGCAGCTTCAGCACCTGCTCCTTCGACAGCGGAAGCATCGAGAACATCCCGAACTGCCGACCGATGAAGGAGAGGCGCGGGTCCGCCGCGGCGATCCGCTGGCGCACCGAGTTGATTCGGTCGCGCATCGCGGCGAGCTCGACAAGCCAGCGCTCGTGCAGCTCCGGATCGTCGAGCACGATGCGCACCGCGGCGGCGCCGTGATCCGGCGGCATCGACCACATCTCGCGCGCGATCTGGAACACCAGCCCCATCGCCTTTGCGGTCGTCTCTGGCGACCCGCTCTTGATCCACAGCGAACCGACGCGGTCGCGATAAACGCTGAAATTCTTGTCGCAGCTCTGCGCGACGATCATTTCGTCGCAGCTGCCGAGCATCAGCCGGACGCCATAGGCGTCCTCGTCGAGCCCGCGGCCGAAGCCCTGGTAGGCGATGTCGATGAACGGGATCAGCCCGCGTTCGACCACCACGTCGCGGACCTGGCGCCATTGCTCCTCATCCAAATCGGCGCCCGTCGGGTTGTGGCAGCAGCCGTGGAGCAGCGCGATGTCTCCCGGCTCTCCAGAGCGCAGTGCCTCGATCATGTCCTCGAAGCGGATCGCGCCCTGGCCGCGCTCGTAATAAGGAAATTCGACCGGCGTGAGCCCTACCGCGCGAACGATTGGCGGATGGTTCGGCCAGGTCGGGCTTCCCATCAACACGCGCGCTTGCCCGTTCGCCGCGGCCAGGAGCTCGAACCCGAGCCGAAGCGCGCCGCACCCGCCCGGCGTCTGCAGCCCCGCGATGCGATCGTCGCCGGCATGTTCGCCGAGCAGGATCGGCCGCAGCAGCTCGGCGAAGCGCTTGTCGCCCGCGCTCCCGAGATAGGCCTTGGTCGCCTGCGTATCGTGCAGCCGCTGCTCGGCCTCCTTGATCACCTTCAGGATCGGGGTGTTGCCCGCGCCGTCGCGGAACACGCCCACGCCGACGTCAATCTTGTCCGGCCGCGGGTCGGCATTGACCATGCCGATCAGCGCGATCAGCGAATCGTTCACGACCGGCGGCAGGTCGGCGAGGCCCTTGGCCTTCTCATGGGTAGTCGACAGCATCGTCAGGCGGATAGCGCGACTATGCGTCGTAGTCGACGGCCACGCCGTCGCCGATCGGGACCGACTGGCAAGTGAGGACGTACCCCTCCGCGACTTCCTCGTCGGTGAGGCCGTAATGCACCGCCATTTCGACCTTGCCCTTCGTCACCTTCGCCCGGCACGTGGCGCACACCCCCGCCTTGCACGCGAAGGGTGCACGAAGCCCGGCGGCGAGCGCAGATTCGAGGATATTCGATTCGGTGAACGGCACACGGCGGGTACGGCCGTCGAGGCTCACCGCGACGCTGACACCTTCGGCCTGAGTCTGGAGCTCGGCCAATTCGCGCACCACTGCCCCGGCAGGGCGGTCTGCGGTGAACCGCTCGATATGAATTCGCTCCTTCGGAATGTTGCGGTCGAGCAGCGCGCCTTCGGCCGCGTCCATCATCGGTCCGGGTCCGCAGATGAACCAGCCGTCCACCTCCGCCGCGTCGGGCACCAGCGCGGGAATGGCTTCCTCCAGCCGCTCGCGATTGAGCATGCCGTTGAACAGCTCGATGTCCTGCTCCTCGGCATCGAGGAAATGATAGATTTCGAAGCGGCCGAGGTGCTTGTCCTTGAGGCCGGCGAGCGCCTCGAGGAAGATGACCGAGCTGCTGTCGCGGTTGCCGTAGAGAAGCGTGAAGCGGCTCTGCGGCTCATATTTGAGGGTCGATTTGATCAGCGACATCACCGGCGTGATTCCCGACCCGCCGGCAATGCCGACGAGGTGCCGCGACCTCGCCGCATCGAACTCGGTGGTGAAGCTGCCGTGCGGAGGCATCACCTCGAGAGCATCGCCGACCTTCAGCTTGTCTCCGACCCAGTTCGAGAACAACCCGCCGCCGATGCGCTTGACGGTCACAATCCAGTCGTTGTCGTCGGGCGCAGTGCAGAGCGAGTAGTTCCGGCGCACTTCCTCGCCGTCGATGGTTGCGCGCAGCGTCAGATGTTGTCCGGCCCTGAACGCGAACCGCTCGCGCAGCTCAGGCGGCAGCTCGAAGCGGATCGAGTTCGCCTCGCTGGTCTCCGGCACGATTTCGGCGACACGCAGCGCGTGGAAATGCTCGGCCATATTCGGCGGTTAACCTACCACTTGGCGTCCGGATAGGTGCGCGGGAGAAACTGCATTTCGGCGAGGAGGTGGCCGAGATGCTCGCTGTGATGGCCGCGCCGGCCACCAAGGAGCGGCCGCTGCTCCGGGGGCGGTTCGAGCTGCGCTTCCTTGAGTACCGCTGCGATTGCGGAGCGAAATTCGTCCTCGAAGGCCCGCGGATCGACGGCAATGCCCGCGTCGATCGCCGCCTTCAGGGCTTCGTCGACCTCGAACAGCTCGGGGATGAAGCGCCAGTTCCAGTCGAGTCCTTCGGCCATCCGCCGCGCGCTCTCCTCGGTTCCGTCGCCGAGCCGAACCGTCCAGTCGCTGGCGAGGTCGCGGTGATAGGCGATTTCCTTCACCGCCTTGTGCGCGAATTCGCTGAGGAACTTGTCGGAGGATTGCTGCAGCCGCTGAAGCAGCATCTGCTGCCACGTCGTGTAGAGCAGGTGGCGCGCAATCGTCTGGGCGAAATCGCCGTTCGGCTGCTCGACCAGCAGGCAATTCTTGAAGTCGAGCACGTCGCGGTGGAACGCGAGCTCGTCGCCGTCGCCTGCTTCGCCGAGCAGCAAGGTCGCCTGGCCGATCAGGTCGAGCGCGAGGTTGGCGAGGCTGATGTCGACCTCGAGCACTGGTCCGTGGCCTGTCCATTCGCTGACGCGCTGCCCCAGCACCAGGGCGTCATCGCCGAGGCGCAGGAGATATTCGGTACGGGGGTCCAGCTCCTCCCCCCTGGGGGGAGGTGTCAGGCCGAAGGACTGACGGAGGGGGCCCCCTCCGGCGCTTCGCGCCACCTCCCCCGGAGGGGGAGGAGCATCAGCGGTCATATGTGCTTCACCTCGTCCGGGATGTCGTAGAAGGTCGGGTGGCGGTAGATCTTGCTTTCCGCCGGCTCGAACAGCTCGCCCGCCTGCTCGGGGTCGGATGCAACGATCTCCGCCGACGGCACGACCCAGATGCTCACCCCTTCGAGCCGCCGCGTGTAGGTGTCGCGGGCGTGGGCGAGCGCGAGCTCCGAGTCAGGAGCATGAACGCTGCCAACGTGGCGATGCGCAAGACCGCCTTTAGAGCGGACGAAGACTTCCCAAAGCGGCCAGTCACTGGACACTAGCTCCTCCCCCCTTGGGGGAGGCGCCGCGAAGCGGCGGAGGGGGTGCGAGAGGGACAGACCCCCTCCGTCAGCGCTTCGCGCTGCCACCTCCCCCTGAGGGGGAGGAGCATCACGCCGCCTTCCTCGCGCGCCGCTTCGCCTCGTGCGCGGCAGCGGCTTCGCGCACCCAGGCGCCCTTGTCCCAGGCCTCGCGCCGCGCTTTCATCCGCTCCTTCGCGACCGGACCCTCGCCGCGAACGACCGCGTAGAATTCCTCCCAGTCGATGGCGCCGAAATCGTAGCCGCCCTTCTCCTCGTTCCACTGGAGGTCCGGGTCCGGTACCTTGAGCCCGAGGAAGTCCGCCTGCGGCACGGTGATGTCGACGAATTTCTGGCGGAGTTCGTCGTTGGTCTCGCGCTTGATCCGCCAGCGCATCGACTGCGCGGTGTTGGGCGAATTCTCGTCGGGCGGGCCGAACATCATCAGGCTCGGCCACCACCAGCGGTCGAGCGCGTCCTGCGCCATGCGCTTCTGTTCGGCCGTGCCGTTCGCCATCGCGATCATGATCTCGTAGCCCTGGCGCTGGTGGAAGCTCTCTTCCTTGCAGATTCGAACCATCGCGCGGGCATAGGGACCGTACGAGGTCCGCTGCAGCGGCACCTGGTTCATGATCGCCGCGCCGTCGACCAGCCAGCCGATCGCCCCAATGTCCGCCCAGGTCAGCGTCGGGTAATTGAAGATCGTGCTGTACTTGGCCTTCCCCGAGTGGAGCGCCTCGATCATCTCCTCGCGGCTCGTGCCGAGCGTCTCCGCAGCGCAATAGAGATAGAGCCCATGTCCCGCCTCGTCCTGAACCTTGGCGAGCAGGATCGCCTTGCGGCGGAGCGACGGCGCGCGGGTGATCCAATTGCCCTCCGGCAGCATGCCGACGATCTCTGAGTGGGCGTGTTGGCTGATCTGCCGGGTCAGCGTGCGGCGATAGGCCTGCGGCATCCAGTCCTTCGGCTCGATGAACTCGTCGGCCGCAACCCGCGCTTCGAAGGCGTCGAGGAGCTTGGGATCCTCGAGGTTCTCGATCTTGGCGCTCTTCTGAAGCTCGGTCGTGTACATAATCGAGATGTAGCGATTCATGCTGACAGCTTCAAATTGAACACGGATCGCTGCTCCTTGAAGTGTCGGCAAAACCGCTGAATAACTCCACTATGTTGGTATTTCTGTTTCTGGCCCAGGCGCTGGCGGTGCCCCCACCTGCATCTCCGCCTCATCCGAAAGTCCTCTTCTCTTACGAAGATTATCCGCCGGAAGCGGTTCGCAACCACTGGCAGGGCACCGTGATCGCCGACTTGACGGTGAGTGCGACGGGCCGCGTGACAGCTTGCAAGATCGTCAAGAGTAGCGGCCACGCCGTTCTCGACGATGCGACGTGCAATATTATCATCGCGAGGGCGATTTATCGTCCGGCGAGAGATGCGAACGGAAACCCCATCGAGGATCACGTCCGGACGCCGCCGATTGCCTGGACTTTGCGTCCCTAGGCGACGACTACGCCGCCCACCGTTCGCGAATAGCCGGTGAATTCGGCGATCGCGCGGCCGTCGGCCGTTCGGACGCTGACACGCGTGACTCCGCTTCGGCCGGCAGTTGCGGCCTCTTCCGCCTCGGCGATCAAAGTCTCGCCCTCCTCGGCGCTGCCGAGAAAGACGATTCCCGCCTGCGCCGCGACAGTCTTCTCGTTCCTTCCGTTGCACACGTAGGCGAACGCCGTGTCGGCGAGCGCGAACACGATGCCGCCGTGGACGATCCGATGGCCGTTGAGCATGTCGGCGCGGACGGTCATCGACAGCCGCGCATAGCCGGCCCGCGCTTCCTCGATGCGGATACCCCAGGTCGGGCCGGTGCCCTCGGCGGCGAGCATCCCGTGCGCGACGTGGCTGGCGAGTTCGT
>DATNFJ010000019.1:0-20157 GCA_035606455.1 Sphingomicrobium sp. | reverse complement strand
GCTGACCAAAGCGGCTACCTCGCGCCAATGGAACGATCACCGCAACCTCTTCCGCCACATGGAAGCGCTGAGCCCCGAGGAGAAGCTGGACACGTTCACGCGCGGGCTCGACCGGCTGGAGCGCGACTTCGGCGGCTGGCGCGTGCCTTGGGGCGCGGTCAACCGCTTCCAGCGCATCGATCCGGCGATCGACTCGCGCTTCGACGACAATGCGCCGAGCATCCCCATCGGCTTCACCTCGAACAAATGGGGCTCGCTCGCCTCGTTCGGCGCCTCGCAGAAGCCGGGCACGAAGAAATGGTATGGCACCAACGGCAACAGCTTCGTCGCGGTGGTCGAGTTCACGCCGCACGGACCGCACGCGCGCGCCGTCACGGCCGGTGGCGAGAGCGGCCATCCCGATTCGCCGCACTTCGACGATGAAGCGGTGCGCTACGCGACCGGCAATCTGCGCGACGTTTATTTCACCCCCGCCGAGCTCAGGGGCCGCACCGAACGCGTCTATCATCCGGGACAATGAAGCTTCGGCTTTCGCCGAACCGTTCCCGCGGGACGGCTCGAGCGCTGTGCGCTAAACCTGCGCCATGGCCGACGGACCCTATATCGCCGAAGCCGCGTCGCTGATCGGCGATCCGGCGCGCGCCAACATGCTTGCCGCGCTGCTCGACGGCCGTGCAATGACTGCGACGGAGCTGGGCTTCGCCGCGGGAGTCGCGCCCTCGACCGCGAGCGGGCATTTGTCGAAGCTTGTCGACGGGAGGCTGCTCGCGGTGGCCTCGTCCGGGCGCCATCGCTACTTTCGCCTCGCGTCGCCGGCGGTCGCGCGCGTGCTCGAGGATTTGATGACGCTCGCCGCGGACGGGCCGCCGCGCCATCGCCCGAGGACTCGTTGCGACGAAGCCATGGCCCGCGCCCGAACCTGCTACGATCATCTCGCCGGGAAGCTCGGAGTCGCGCTCGCCGACGGGCTGGTTGAGCGCAATCACGTCAGGCTCGGCGACGAGGGCGGGTTGTTGACCCAATCCGGCCGTGCGTTTCTGGGGGATCTTGGAGTCGAGGTCGAAGCGCGCAGAAAGTCGCGCCGGGCGTTCTGCCGCCCCTGCCTCGACTGGAGCGAGCGGCGCTGGCACATCGGCGGCGCGGTCGGCGCGGCGCTGGCCAGCCGCTGCTTCGATCTCGGCTGGGTCGAACGGCAAAGCCAGGGACGCGCGGTAACGGTTACGCCGGCAGGAGAACGCGCCTTCGAAGAGCTGTTCGGAGTACGGCTCTAAAGCCCCGCGAACTTGTCCGTCGCTCGAACCAGTGCGTCGAGATTGCCCGGTTCGTTGAACAAATGCCCGGCGTCGGGGATGATGTTGAGCTCGACCTCGGGCCATGCCTGCGCCAGCCGCCAGGCGGTGACCGGCGGCGTGCAGGTGTCGTGGCGGCCCTGGACGATCACGCCGGGGATTCCACGCAGCTTGCCGGCGCCGGCGAGCAGCTGCCCTTCCTTCAGCCAGCCGTGGTTCGCCATGAAGTGGTTCTCGATCCGCGCGACGGCCACCGCCACTTCGGGACTGGTGAAATGGTCGACGGTCGACGGGCTGGGCAGCAGGGTGACGATCTCCCCCTCCCACTTGCTCCACGCCTTGGCGGCCTTGAGCTGCTCGTTCTTGTCGTCCGATGTCAGCCTCTTGCGATAGGCCTCGACAAGATCGCCGCGCTCCGCCTCGGGGATGATCGAGATGAAATCTTCGAACGCGTCGGGATAGACCTGCGAGGCGCCGCCGGGCTTGTACATCCAGTCGATCTCATATTGGTCGAACAGGAAGATCCCGCGGAGCACCAGCTCGGTGACACGGTCCGGATAGGTCTCGGCATAAGTGATCGCGAGGGTCGAGCCCCAGCTCCCGCCGAACACCTGCCATTTGTCGACCTTCGACACCTGGGTGCGAAGCTTTTCGATATCCTCGACCAAGTCCCAGGTCGTGTTGTGGTCGAGCTCGGCATAAGGCGTCGACTTGCCGCATCCGCGCTGGTCGAAGACCAGGATCCTGTACTTATCGGGATTGAACTGCCGCCGGTGCTCGGGGCTCGACCCACCGCCCGGACCGCCGTGAAGGAAAATGACCGGCTTGCCTTCGGGGTTGCCCGACAGCTCCCAGTAGAGGCTGTGCCCGTCGCCGACGTCGATCATGCCTGTCTCAAACGGCTGGAAGTCAGGGTAGAGGGTGCGGCGCCCGCCGGTCTGGATGTCCATCAGAAGCTGAATTCCTCGTAGATATGCGACAGGTCACCGTGCCAGTCGCCATGATAACGTGCGAGCAGGCGATCCGCGGGCGTCATGCCGCTTGCGACGACGTCGCGCAATGGATCGAGGAACCCGCCCTCATTGTCTCCGGCGCTATTAAGCTGCTTGCGCCGCGTCAGGCCGTCCGCCGCAATGTCGAGCACGCGGCTGGCGAAGTCGCGCATGATCTCGCCGTCCGGCGTGACTGCGTCGAGCGCAAGCTTCGGCACGTCGTGGCGAAGCTTCTGGCGCTGCTCGATCGTCCAATGCTTCACCAGGTCCCAGGCGGCGTCGAGCGCATGGGCCTCGTAGAGCAGCCCGACCCACAAAGCGGGAAGCCCGCAGATCCTGCTCCAGCGACCGCCGTCGGCGCCGCGCATCTCGAGGAAGCTCTTCAGGCGCACTTCGGGGAATGCGGTCGACAGATGGTCGACCCAGTCGGTCAGCAGTGGGCTCTCGCCGGGGAGCTGGGGCAATTTGCCATCCAGGAAATCGCGAAAGCTCTCGCCCGCGACGTCGATATACTTGCCGTGGCGGTAAACGAAATACATCGGCACATCGAGCGCATAGTCGCAGTAGCGCTCGTACCCGAACCCGTCCTCGAACACGAACGGAAGCATTCCGGTGCGGTCGGGGTCGGTGTCCTCCCAGATATGGCTTCGGAAGCTCTTGTAGCCATTGGGCTTGCCTTCGGTGAACGGCGAGTTGGCGAACAAGGCCGTCGCGACCGGCTGGAGCGCGAGGCCGACACGGAATTTCTTCACCATGTCGGCTTCGCTCGAATAATCGAGGTTGGTCTGGATGGTGCAGGTGCGCAGCATCATGTCGAGCCCGAGGCTGCCGACCTTTGGCATGTAATTGAGCATGATCGCGTAGCGGCCCTTGGGCATCACCGGGAGCTCGGCCCGCGTCTTGTCCGGCCACATGCCGACGCCGAGGAAGCCGAGCCCCAGGCGATCGCCGACCATCTTGCACTGACCGAGGTGACGCGCGGCTTCGGCACAGGTCTGGTGCAGGTTCTTTAGAGCAGCGCCGGATAGCTCGAACTGACCCGCGGGCTCGAGGCTGATCGTGCCGTCGTCGCCCGTCAGCGCGATGACATTGCCGTTCTCGATCACCGGCCGCCAGCCGAATTGGGTGAGGCCCTTCAGCAAGTCGCGGATTCCGCCGGGCTCGTCATAGGAAGGCGCCCGGTGGTCGGCACGGCGATAGACGAACTTCTCGTGCTCGGTGCCGATGCGCCACTCGTTCTTCGGCTTTTCACCGCCCTCGAACACGCTGATCAGGTCGGCTCGGCTGTCGATCAGCGGGCTGGCGCTGTCATCGGTGCGCGTCGTCATCGCCGCCGCGCCTAGCCGCGAAGATTGCTCAGCGCCAGTCGCCGGCGATGGCCATGAATGCTGCGAGCGCGGCCAGCGCTGCGGTTTCCGCTCGGAGGATTCGGGGGCCGAGCGAAATCGGCGTGGCGCCGGAGCCGCGGACGAAGGCGCGCTCCTCGTCGGTGAAGCCCCCTTCAGGGCCGGTCAGGATCACCGCCGGTCCTTCGCGCAACGCGGTCGCGAGCGGATCGCCGCCGGCCTCGTCCGCGAAATAGAAGTGACGGGAGGGATCGATCTCGTCGACGAACCGCCTGAGCGGGAGTGGGGCGGCGATTTGCGGGACGCGCGTGCGGCCGCACTGCTCGGCTGCTTCGATCGCGATGCTTTCCAGGCGATCCAGGCGGACGCGCTCGGCGATCGTCCGCTGGGTCATCACCGGCACGAGCCGCGCCGCGCCGAGCTCGGTCGCTTTTTCGATCAGCCAATCGGTCTGCGCCCGCTTTACCGGCGCAAAGGCGAGCCAGACGTCAGGAATGCTTTCGGCCTCGCGGGTGCGCCGCTCCACCGAGAGCGTCATGCGCTTCTTGCCCGTGACAGCAATCCGCGCCAACCATTCGCCGCTCATTCCATCGAACGCGAGCAGTTCCGCGCCGGAGCCGAGCCGAAGCACATTGCCGAGATAATGGGCCTGCGCCGAATCGAGGTCGACGGAAGCGCCTTCACTCAAGGCATGTCTTACGAACAGGCGGGGCAGGCTCTTGGGAGGCCAGGCGGGCGTCGCGGGCATTACGAGGCGCTTAGCGGGACCCGCACGCCGCCGCCATCATGATAAAATATCGTTAATTGCGGCGATTTAACGACTCAATAAGCTCGCGGTAATAGCGGGATGCGCGAAGGTAAACGGACCGTTCCTCGTCGCTTTCGGCCTGCTCGGCCATGCTAAGCGCTTCCAACAGCCTTCGTACAAAATAGGCCTTGTACATCGGCCCGTCCTAGTTCGGCGGCCGTATGGCTCGTCTTCGTTTCGGCGGGACAACGCTTTAACTTCCATTCTGCTCCGTCACTATTGTTCCCTTAAGCAACATCAATTGCATAATGGACTTTTCTGTCCGTCTCTGCCGCTCTTGAGTCGCTCATCCGTGCCTGCCAAACGGTTCAAATGCGGGCCAATTGCGGTACCGGCGAGCAGCCGCAGGAGAAACTCCCTTGGCGGTGACCGCAGCCGAGATCGTGCCGGACAGCGAACGGCGCGGCTTCATCGGCGCGCTTCCGCCGCCTCTGCGGCCTTATGCGTCGCTGATGCGGCTCGACCGGCCGATCGGGAGCTGGCTGCTTTACTGGCCGTGCGCGTGGAGCGTCGCGCTCGCCGGAATCGGCGGGCGCTGGGGCCTGTTCCTGTGGCTCGGGCTTGGGGCCTTCGCGATGCGCAGCGCCGGCTGCGTCTACAACGACATCGTCGACCGCGACCTCGACCGCCGGGTCGAGCGAACCCGTCTTCGCCCGCTCGCCAGCAACCGCGTTTCGCTGCGTTCGGCATGGATTCTGGTCGCCGTCTTGTGCCTTGTCGGGCTGATCGTGCTTCTCCAGCTCAATCTCGTCGCGATCATCGTCGCGCTGGTCAGCATCGCGCCGGTCGCCGCCTACCCGTTCATGAAGCGGATTACCTGGTGGCCGCAGGCGTGGCTCGGCATCGTTTTCTCCTGGGGCGCTCTGGTCGGCTGGCCCGCGGTGATAGGCTCGCTCAGTTCGACGACCTTCCTGCTGTGGTTCGGAAGCATCGCCTGGGTCGTCGGCTACGACACGCTCTACGCGATCCAGGACATCGAGGACGATGCGCTGGTCGGCGTGAAGTCCTCCGCCCGGCGGCTCGGCGACAAGGCGCCGCTCGGAGTCGGCCTTTTCTACCTTATCGCCGTCGTCCTGTGGGGAGCGGCGATCTGGACCGTTCGACCGGGCTGGCTCGCGATGCTCGCGCTGCTCCCCGCGGCATTGCACCTCGCCAACCAGGCGCTTCGCGCCGACCCCTCCGACGGCGAGCTCGCATTGAAGCTGTTCCGCTCCAACCGCGGCTGCGGGCTGCTAGTCTGTCTCGCGATGCTGGTCGTCGGCCTCGCGCCGCACTAAGCGCCGGCCGATGAAGTCACCCCAGGATGCCCGCCGGATTGCCGAGTCGCTCGTGGAACGCGGAATCGCCGCCGGAGCGAGCGCGGCGGATGCGCTTTACGTCGGCGAGCGCTCGTCCGGGGTGCAGGTCCGGCTCGGCGAGACCGAGAGCGTCAGCCGGTCCGAAGGGGAGGAAATCGGCCTCAGACTGTTTGTCGGCCAACGGTCGGCGACGGTCGCTTCGTCGGACCTGTCGGACGAGGCGCTCAGCGTGCTCGTCGACCGCTGCCTGGCAATGGCGGGTGAAGCGCCGGAGGATCCCTATGCCGGCCTCGCGCCGCCCGGTCTGCTCGAACGCGGCGCTATGCCGCTTCTCGATCTCGACGATCCTGTCGAACCCGATCCGGCGGAGCTTCGCGCGCGGGCGCTGGAAACGGAATCGGCCGCGCTTGCCGTTGCCGGAGTGACCAATTCGAGCGGCGCCGGAGCCGGCGCGTCGGCGTCGACGATGGCCCTGGCGACGTCCGGCGGCTTTTCCGGCGCCTATCGGACGAGCGGCCACAGCTGCACCGCGGTCGCGGTCGCGGGCGACGGCGCGTCGATGCAGCGCGACTATGCCGGCCACAGCACCCGCTATCTCGGCGATCTCGAAAGCGCCGCGGAGATCGGGCGGAAGGCCGGCGAGCGAGCCGTCGCGCGATTGAACCCGACCCGACCGAAGCCCGGCAAATATCCGGTGATCTTCGACCAGCGGGTCGCGTCCACCCTGCTCGGCCATTTTGCCGGCGCGATCACCGGCTCGTCGATCGCCCGCAAGACCAGCTTCCTGCTCGACAAGCTGGGGCAGCCCGTATTCGGGCCCGGCGTGAACATCATCGACGATCCGCTCCGCCGGCGCGGCCTCAGGTCGCGTCCGTTCGATGCGGAGGGGGTCCGCGTATCGCGCCAGGAACTCGTCGCCGCGGGGGTGCTGAACCAGTGGATCGTCGAGAGCGCGTCGGCGCGGCAGCTCGGGATGGAGCCCACCGGCCATGCCGGGCGAGGCGTCGGCGGCGCGCCTGGCGCTTCTCCGAGCAACATGTTCATGGAGGCCGGCCCGCGCAGCCGCGAGGACCTGTTCGCGAGCGTTCCCGAAGCCGTGCTTGTGATCGAGCTGATCGGGCAGGGCGTCAACGGGGTGACCGGGGACTACAGCCGCGGGGCGGTCGGCTTCATGGTCCGGAATGGTGAGATCGCCGAGCCGGTCGCCGAGATCACGGTGGCGGGCAACCTCATCGACATGTTCGCGACGCTCGAGCCGGCAAGCGACCTCGAGTTTCGTCGCGGAATCGACGGTCCGACCATCCTGGTGCCGGAAATGACGGTGGCGGCCGCCTAGGTTTCCGCGCTCACCCTCGGCAGGCCGAGACGCGGGATCTCGATATGCGGGCAGCGGTCCATCACGACTTTGAGGCCGGCCGCTTCAGCTCGGGCCGCCGCTTCCTCGTTGACCACCCCCAGCTGCATCCACACCGCCTTCGCGCCGACGAAGATGGCCTGGTCGACCGCTTCCCCGGCCATCTCCGAACGCCGGAAGATGTCGACGATGTCGATGGGGATTCCGATCTGGGCGAGCTCGCGCCAGACGAATTCGCCGAGCACATGCTCGCCCGTGATCTGCGGGTTCACCGGAAGCACGCGATAGCCCCATTCCTGGAGGAACTTCATGACTCCGTAGGAGGGGCGGTCCGGCCGGTCCGAGGCGCCGACGACGGCGATTGTGCGCGCATTCCTGAGCAGGTCGGCAATGTCTTCGTCGCGGGTCAGCGGCATGGCGGATCCTCTTCCTCAGGCTGAATGCGCCAGGGCCTTCAGCAGTTGCGCCGCAATGGCTTCGAACGCCTGCGCTTCCTCGCCGTCGGATGCGGCGGGCGGCTGTCCGGCGTCCGACGCTTCGCGGATCGCCTGCGACAGCGGCAACCGGCCGAGGAACGGAACGCCCATGTCCGCCGCAGCCGCTTCGGCCCCGCCGGTTCCGAACGGGTGCGACGCTTCGCCGCAATGGGGGCAGGCGTAGGTCGCCATGTTCTCGATGACCCCGAGCACCGGCACGCTGGTCTTGTTGAACAGGTCCACCGCCCGGCGCGCATCGATGAGCGACAAATCCTGCGGGGTTGAGACGATTACCGCGCCGGCCGGCCGCGCTCGCTGGATGACCGACAGCTGGACGTCGCCGGTGCCGGGCGGAAGGTCGACGACCAGTAATTCGCAATCGCCCCAGTCGGCCTCGATCAGCTTGGTCAGCGCGCCCGTCGCCATCGGTCCCCGCCAGGCGAGCGCGTGCCCCGGCGCGACCAGCTGGCCGAGTGACAGAAATTTGATCCCGTGCGCCTCGACCGGAATCAGCCGCTCGTTCTCGGCGGTCGCGCGCGCGTCGCTGCCCAGCAGGGTCGGTTGAGACGGGCCGTACACGTCGGCGTCGATAAGGCCGACCTTCCGCCCCATCCGGGCCAGCGCGATGGCTAGGTTGGCCGAGACGGTCGATTTGCCGACCCCGCCCTTGCCGCTGCCGATGGCTATCAGCGTCCGCGATGGCTCGGCGGCCGTCATCGCGATCCGCACCTCCTCGACGCCGCCCTTTCCGAGCACCGCCGAGCGTAGTTGCTGCTCGACCCTCCCGCGCTCGTCCGCGGCAAGTCCCGTCGCATCGACGATCAGCGTCGCGACGCCGCCGGCGAGCCTGCGCGAGCGGATCCGCTCGTCATGGGGAAGGTTCGACAACTCCTCGCGAACGTCGGTCATAACCCGGACATAGGAAGCCGGTCGGCGCTTGCCACTGTTTTTCGCGTGATGCCGTCCCTATAATTGCCGCCGATGAGCACTTTTCCGGGGTGGGCCGGCCGCATCGGCGGCTTTTTCACCGACAATAAAGGTCCCTGGGGCCCGAGCGGGAGCGGCGACGAGCCGCCGTCCGACGACGGTCACGGCGGCGGCCCGTGGGGCGATCCGGGTGGCAAAGAACGAGGGCCGCTCGGCGGACGGACAGTCGCGCCGCTGGACGAGTTGCTGCGCCGCGGCCGGATGCGCTTCCGTGGCGGCGGCGGACTTCCGGGGCGGCCCGACGGCACCCTGATCCTGTGGGCGCTGGCCGCCCTGATTGCGATCTGGCTGGTGTTCACCAGCATTCACTCGATCGCGCCCGGGCAGCGCGGCGTCGTCACGCGCTTCGGGCGATACAGCTACACGCTCGGGCCGGGCGTCGGGCTCACGCTCCCGTCGCCGATCGACCGGGTGCAGAAGGTGGACGTCGAAAGCATCCGCAGCGTCGATCTCGGCTCGCAGAGCAGCGAGGACCTGATGCTGACCGGCGACCAGAACCTGCTCGATATCGCTTATTCGGTGCGCTGGAACGTCAAGAACCCCGAATGGTACCTGTTCCAGCTCGCGGACCCCGACGAGACCATCCGTCAGGTCGCCGAAAGCGCGATGCGCTCGGTCATCAGCCAGGTGACCCTTCAGGACGCGATGGGCGACAAGCGCAGCGAGATCGAGACCCAGGTCACCGACCGCATGCAGCGCATCCTCGACAGCTATCATTCGGGCATTGCCATTCAGGGCGTCGCCATTCAGCAGGCCGATCCCCCCGCCGAGGTCAATGACGCATTCAAGGAAGTCACCGCCGCGCAGCAGGACGCCAAGTCCTACGTCAACCAGGCGAACGCTTATGCGCTCCAGCTCACCGCCAAGGCGCAGGGCGAGGCGGCGGCGTTCGACAAGGTCTATCAGCAATACAAGCTCGCTCCGGAGGTCACTCGCCGGCGCATGTATTACGAGACGATGGAGCAGGTGCTCTCGAAGGTCGACAAGACGATCGTCGAAGCGCCCGGAGTGACGCCGTATCTGCCGCTTCCGCAGGTCAAGAAGGAACAGCAGCAGCAGCAGGGGCCGCAGCAATGATCGGCTTCATCCGCCGCCGGCCGCTGGTTTCCGGAGGTATCGTTCTGCTGGTGCTGGTGCTGCTTCTCAGCAGCTTCCCCATCGTTCCCGAGACCAAGCAGGCGGTCGTCGTCCGCTTCGGGAAGCCCGAGCGGATCCTCAACCGCTACGAGCCGGGAAGGCCGATCGGCTCGGCCGGCGCCGGGCTTTCGTACCGGATCCCGTTCGTCGACCAGATCGTGTGGATCGACAAGCGCGTGCTCGCCGTCGACATGGAGCCCCAGCCCGTGCTTTCCACCGACCAGCGCCGGCTGATGGTCGACGCCTTCGCTCGCTACCGGATCGTCGATCCGCTGCTGATGTACATCCGCTCGACGAGCGAGGAGAATCTCAAGAGCCAGCTGCAGACGATCCTCAGGTCCGACGTGCGCAACGAGCTTGGAAGGCAGCCCTTCGCTGCCTTGCTCACGCCCGAGCGGCAGGGGATCATGGACGACGTTCGCACGGCTCTCAACGCCCAGGCGGCGAAGTTCGGCGCCGAGATCGTCGACGTTCGGATTAAGAAGACCGACCTCCCCGACGGCACGCCGCTGCAGTCGGCGTTCGAAAGCATGCGCACGGCGCGCGAGCAGGAGGCGCGCTCGATCCGCGCCCAGGGGCTCAAGCAGGCGCAGATCATCCGCGCCCAGGCCGATGCCGATGCCTCGAAGACCTATGCCGCGAGCTTCGGCCAGGACCCGCAATTCTATGACTTCTATCGCGCGATGCAGTCCTACCTGACGACTTTCGTCGGCGATGGGCAGGACAAGCCGGCGCCCACCAACATCATTTTGTCGCCGCAGAATGAGTATTTGAAGCAATTCACTGGACGGACCGCGCCGTCGAAGTGAACCGCAGCGTTCAAATGTCGTTAAGGCCCGTGGGACATTAGCGCCCTTGCGTCACCAGCCAAATGATGGAGTATCGATGAGGTCGAAGGAGTCCGGAAAAGTGCGCTATGCCTACGGGGTCGCCATGGCCCTGCTTCTCGGAGGGTCGGCATTTTCTCTCGCCACTGGACAGGCAGGCGCCCAGGTGCCGCAAAACGCACCTGGGACTTCCGCGCTCGCTCCGCGCCCCGGCGCTCCGATGTCCTTCGCCGACCTCGTCGCCCGGCTGCAGCCGGCGGTGGTCAACATCTCGACCAAGCAGCGGGTGCCGGTGAAGTCGCAGGGCAACGACCCGTTCGAGCAATTCTTCCGCCAGTTCGACCCGACACAGCCGCAGGGCGATCAGGGCAATAGCGGATCGAACGACAACCAGGGTGCGACCCGCGAAGCGGGCTCGCTCGGCTCGGGCTTCCTGATTTCGCCGGACGGCTACATCGTCACCAACAACCACCTGATCGCGGGGCTGACGGGGACCGGCACGGTCGACAGCGTCACCGTGACGATGACCGACGGACGCGAATTCCCCGCGCGCATCGTCGGCCGCGACGAGACCTCTGATCTCGCCCTGCTCAAGATCGACGGCCACAACCTGCCGTTCGTGCGCTGGGGCGACAGCACCAAGGCGCGGGTCGGCGACTGGGTGATCTGCATCGGCGACCCCTATGCGGTCGGAAGCACGGTCACCGCCGGCATCGTCTCGGCGCTGCACCGGTCGATCAACGATTCGGGCCCGGGCGCCTACGACCGCTACATCCAGACCGACGCGGCCATCAACATGGGCAACAGCGGCGGTCCGATGTTCGACCTCAACGGCGACGTCATCGGGATCAACTCGGCGCTGATCTCGCCCAACGGCGCATCGGTCGGAATCGGCCTTGCCATTCCGGCGGAGCTGGCGAGGCCGGTGATCGACGCGCTGATGCACGGCCAGCGGCCGCAGCGCGGCTACCTCGGTGTCGGCCTCCAGCCCGTCGATGAAGACCTCGCGCCCGCGGTGGGGATTGCGAAGGGCACGGGCGAGATGGTGCGCACCGTCGTTCCGAACGGTCCTGCGGCCCAGGCCGGAATCCAGCAGGGCGACGTGATCGTGAAGGTCAACGGTCAGCAGGTCACGCCGGACCAGACAGTGTCGTACCTCATCGCCAACAGCAAGGTCGGATCCAAGATCCCGATCGAGATCATCCGCGGCGCGGGCACGCCCAACGCCAAGCACGGCACGATCTATGTGACGCTTGCCGATCGCCCGACCGAGGAGGCCCTGAACAAGATCGCCGGGGGCGATACGGGGACTCAGGGCCCGAGCGGCACGACCGCTCCCGCCGCCCAGAAGGCGCTCGGCCTGTCGCTTGCCCCGATGAATCCCGAGCTTGGCCGCGCCGCGAACCTGCCGCCCGGCGCCCAGGGCGTCCTCATCACCGGCGTCGACCCGAACAGCGATGCTGCCGAGCAGGGGCTTCAGCGCGGCGACCTCATCATGTCGATCAACAACCAGTCGGTGAACAGCCCGGCGCAGGTGGTCGCCGGCGTCGAGGCGGCGCGGAAAGCCGGACGCAAGAGCGTGCTCCTGCTGGTCAAGCGCGGGAACAATCCCGAGCTCTACATCGCCATCTCGATCACCGGCAGGTAGGCCGCTCGATCGCTCCGCAACGGGATTCGCATTCTCCGCGTTCGGCCTTAAAGAAGGCAGCGGGAGAGAAAAGGCGTGGCGGATAATCGGGAGGTCATTGCCGGGCTCGAGCGCGAGTGGCGCGATGCCCTGTGCGGCAAGGACATGAATCGCCTGCGCGGCCTCATGCATCCGGATTTCGTGCTCATCGGCACGCGCACGGCGGGGCCGTTCCTGATGCATCGCGACGACTGGCTCGATGCGATCCAGCGGCGCGACGTCGAGACGATCGAATTCGACGTCAAGGATGCGACCGAGTTCGACAATGTGATGATCGGCACGGTCCATGCGCGCTGGCGGCTCAAATATCTCGGGCGGGCGATCGAGGATTGCGTCCTCCTGACCGACGTGTGGGTGAGGGAGGGCGACCGCTGGGTCGCGATTCGGCGCCATTCGACTCCCGCGCCCGCCGGCGCGTGCGACAATCTCAAGGGGGAATAAATGGCTCGTGAAGAGGCTCTTCGCGCCGGCGAGGACATCAAGGAACTCACCATCCGCGGGATCATCCTCGGGGCCCTGATCACCGTCGTCTTCACCGCCGCCAACGTCTATCTCGGCCTCAAGATCGGCCTCACCTTCGCTACCTCAATCCCCGCAGCGGTGATCTCGATGGCGGTGCTCAAGGCCTTCCGCGATTCGACCATTCAGGAAAACAATATCGTCCAGACGATTGCTTCGGCGGCGGGAACACTGTCGGCGATCATTTTCGTGCTGCCCGGTCTGGTGATGGTCGGCTGGTGGACCGGCTTTCCATACTGGTTGTCGGTCGCCGTCATCGGCATCGGCGGCATTCTCGGAGTCATGTATTCGGTGCCGCTGAGGCGCGCGCTCGTGACCGGCACCGACCTTCCCTATCCCGAAGGCGTGGCGGCCGCGGAAGTGCTCAAGGTCGGCGCCGGAGTGGGCGGACCCGAAGAGAACCGGCGCGGCCTGGTCATGATCATCTGGAGCTCGATCGCCGCCGCCGGCTACCAGCTGCTCGCGGCGATGGGCATCGTCGCCGGAAGCGCCGCCAAGAGCTTCCGCACGGGGACCGCCGGCGCGACCCAGGTCTCGGTCAGCTTCAGCCTGGCGCTGATCGGCGTCGGCCATCTCGTCGGCCTTGCGGTCGGCGCTGCAATGTTCGTCGGGCTGCTGATCAGCTGGGCCTATCTTGTGCCGCATTACACGTCGCTTGCCGCAATGCCGGTGGGGATGAGCCTGGACGACTTCATCGGCGACACCTTCGTTCACAAGGTGCGGTTCATTGGCGCGGGGACGATCGGAGTCGCAGCGATCTGGACGCTGCTTCGGATCATTGGCCCGATCGTTTCCGGGATCCGCGGTGCGTTGGTCGCCAACCGCGAACGCAAGGCCGGCCGCGGCGAAGCGCTTCCGATCACCGAGCGTGACATTCCGATCGGGATCGTCACCTTGGTCATCCTCGTCTCGATGATCCCCATCGGGCTGTTGCTTTACGCTTTCGCCAACACCAACCCGATCGCCGCCAATCCCGGCGCAACGATCATCATCAGCATCATCTACATCCTGATCGCGGGCGTCGTGATCGCTGCGGTCTGCGGCTACATGGCGGGGCTGATCGGCGCTTCCAACAGTCCGATCTCGGGTGTCGGAATCCTGTCGGTCCTCGGCATTGCGTTGATCCTCGCATTGCTCTTCCCCGGAGTGACCGGCGACGCGTCCAAATCCCTCGTTGCTTTCGCTCTGTTCGTGACGGCCGTCGTGTTCGGGGTAGCGACCATTTCGAACAACAACCTACAGGATCTGAAGACCGGCGAGCTCGTCGCCGCGACTCCGTGGCGGCAGCAGGTGGCGCTCATCCTCGGAGTAATCTTCGGCTCGGTGGTCATCCCGCCGATCCTCGATCTCCTGAACACCGCATTCGGGTTCCAGGGGGTTCCGGGCGCGAAGGTGACCGCGCTCGCCGCGCCCCAGGCCCAGCTGATCTCGGCGATCGCGCAAGGGGTGCTCGGCGGCAATCTCGACTGGAACCTCATCATGTGGGGCGCGATCATCGGAGTCGTCGTGGTGATCATCGACGAGCTGCTCCGCGCCTCCAAGCGCGGCGCGCTGCCGCCGCTCGCGGTGGGCATGGGCATCTATCTGCCCATGTCGCTGACCATCCTCATCCCGATCGGAGCGCTTCTCGGCCATGTCTACGACAAATGGGCGGTGCGAGCCCGGAACGCGGAGTTCGCGCAGCGCATGGGGGTGCTGCTCGCCACCGGCCTCATTGTCGGCGAAAGCCTGTTCGGCGTGATCTTCGCGGGCATTGTCGCAGCCACGAGCAAGGACGCGCCGCTCGCCGTCGTGAAGGACTTCGCCTGGGCAACGCCGCTCGCATTGATCGTGTTCGTCGTCGCGGTGCTCGGCCTCTACGCCTGGACTCAGCGCCAGGCGGCTGAGCCGCTAGCCGCCTAACGCCACCTTCCGCAGCGCGGTGGGCGCAAGCGGCGGGGCGCCGGCTTCGGCTTTGTGCACCAGCTCGACGATCGCCCGATTGACCGGCGCATCCCGCTGCAGCCGCTCGGCCAGCGTCACCAGTTCGCCGTTGAGATAATCGACCTCCGTCCGCCGTCCGGCGGCAAGGTCGTCGGCCATCGACGAGCGCGCTTTGGCGTCGATCTTCCAGCGCTTGAGGAACACGCTGTTGAACAGCCAGTCCGGCGAATCGACGATCCGCGGAAGCACCTGCGGCGAGATCGGTCCGACCGTCGCCGGCTCGATCTGCGCGCGCTTGAGAAGCTCCAGCCCCTCGCGCATCGCGGCGGCGAACACGCGCCGGTAGTCGCGGTGTCTGAGTTCGTCCTTCAGGGTCTTTCCCGACAAGGCGTTGACCGCATTGTTGAGGTTGATGAGTAACTTGCCCCACGCAAGGCCGAGCATATCGTCGGACAACTTGAGCGCCGCCGGGCCGCCGGCAGCCGCTTCGGCGATCGAGCGCGTGCCCTCGCGCCGGTCGGCGTAAAGCTCGCCCGCCACCCCTTTATGGAAACGGCCCTTGCCCAGGTAAGCGACGTTGTAGGGAACCATCCCTCGGGCAACCTCGAACCTGCCGCCGAGCCCTTGCTCGAGGATGTCGACGTTGCTGACGCCGTTCTGCAGGCTGATGACCAGCGCTCCGGGCTTGGCGTGTTTCGCAATCTCTGCCGCTGCTCGGGCGGTGTCGCCGCTCTTTACCGTCAGCGCGATGATCTCGGCCTCGTCGAGCGCCTCCGGACCGCAGCGATAATCGACGTCGCCCGGCGCAAGTTCGACCCGCCAGCCGCTATAGTCGCTGAGCGTCAGCCCGTGTTCGTCGACGTCGCGCGCGATCTTCTGCCGGCCGATGAAGGTGATCGGTAGACCGGCGGCCTGCCACGCGCCGCCGACGAAGCAGCCGACCGAGCCGGCGCCGAGGATTGCGATTTTTGGCCCCCCGTTCATGTCCTACCCCCGTCCGCGATAAGGCTGGACCCCCTGGTCCGGCAGCCACAGGCCCTCGGGCGGCGCGCCCGATTGCCAGAAGACGTCGATCGGCATTCCGCCGCGCGGATACCAATAGCCGCCGATGCGCAGCCATTTCGGCTTCATCTCCGCGGTCAGCCGCTGCCCGATCCCGACCGTCACCTCCTCGTGAAAGCCGGAGTGGTTGCGATAGCTGGCGAGGAACAGCTTCAGGCTCTTCGATTCAACGATGGTCTCCCCCGGCGCATAATCGATGACCAGATGTGCGAAGTCCGGCTGGCCCGTCACCGGGCACAGCGACGTGAACTCCGGCGCCGTGAACCGCACCAGGTACAGCGCTCCGCCCCGCGGGTTTGCCACATAATCGAGCACCGCCTCTTCGGGCGAAGCGGGCAGCGTGCTGGCCTGACCTAGGTGCCGGGTCTCCATCGGCGGACTTCTACGCGGCTGTTGCACTTTCCGGCAACGCCCAGTCGATCGGCGCCAGCCCGCGGCTCTCGAGGAACGCGTTGGCTTTCGAGAAATGGCGACAGCCGAAGAAGCCGCTGTGCGCCGAGAGCGGCGAGGGGTGCGCGGCCTTCAGCACCAGGTGCTTCGACGTATCGACGAACCCCGCCTTCTTCTGCGCGTAGCTTCCCCACAGCATGAATACGACCGGCTCTGCCTTGGCGTTCACTTCGCGGACGATGCGGTCGGTGAACCGCTCCCAGCCGCGCTCCCGGTGCGATGCGGCCTGGCCCAACTCGACGGTCAACACGCTGTTCAAAAGGAGCACGCCCTGCTTCGCCCAATGTTCGAGGAAGCCGTGCCGGCGCGGCTCGATCCCGAGATCGCTCTCGAGTTCCTTGTAAATGTTGATGAGGCTCGGCGGCGGCCGGACTCCGTCCTTCACTGAAAAGCATAGTCCGTGCGCCTGCCCGGGGCCGTGGTAGGGATCCTGGCCGAGGATCACGACGCGCACCTGTTCGAGCGGGGTCAGGTCGAGGGCTCGAAACCACTCGGATCCGCGTGGGAAGATCTGCTTTCCCCGTTCGCGCTCCTCCAGCAGGAAGCGCTTGAGCTTCGCCATGTAGGGCTGCTCGAACTCGCCGCCGACGCGTTCCAGCCAGCTCGGATGCAACTTGATGTCGCCGCTCGCCATGGCGGCACTTTGCAGCCTATGGTCGCGAAATGGAATCTTTGGTGTCGACCGACTGGCTCGTCGACCACCTCGGCGAACCGGACCTCGTGGTGGTGGACTCGAGCTGGCACATGCCCGCGAGCGGCCGCAACGGCCGCGCGGAATATCTCGACGCGCACATCCCCGGGGCGCGGTATCTCGACATCGATGAGCTGTCGGACCGCTCCAACCCGGCCCCGCACATGCTCCCGGCCGCCCGGGCATTCGGCCCGGCGATGGAACGCCTCGGCATCGGCCGCGGCGACCGCATCGTCGTTTATGACAATTCGCCGATCCGGACGGCTGCCCGTGGATGGTTCATGCTCCGCCATTTCGGCGCCGAACAGGTCGCCATCCTCGACGGCGGCTTTCAGCAATGGCTCGCTGAAGGCCGCCCGGCCGAAAGCGGCGAACCGCCGCGCCGCGACGCGCGCTTTGAGGCGCAAGAGCGCGACGAGGTCGTAACCAAGCAGCAGCTCATCGCCGGAAGCGCCCTCCCCTGGCTCGACGCTCGGGGCAGGGGCCGCTTCGAGGGAAGCGAGCCCGATCCGCGCCCCGGAGTCGCACCGGGCCACGCGCCGGGCGCACGCAACCTGCCCTTCTCCGCGCTCTATGACGAACGGGGCTGTTTCCGCTCGCGCGAGGAAATCCTGCGGCTGTTCACCGAAGCGGGCATCGACCCAACGCAGCCGTTCGTCGCTTCGTGCGGTTCGGGAGTGACCGCGAACAGCCTGATCTTCGCCGCCCATCTGCTCGGCAACGATTCGACTCGGCTGTACGATGGAAGCTGGAGCGAGTGGGGCGCCGATCCTTCGACGCCGAAAGCGGTCGGGCCCGCTTAGTCGAGAACGATTCCGGCGACTTCCCGGAGTTCGCGGCGGATCTCGTCGATCAGCGCCTGGCTCGCGAACGAATGCGGCTCGCGACCCCCTTGGCACTCGGTCAGAAGTGTCTCGATTCCCGCTGTCGCACCGGCGATCATCCGCGCCGATCGGCGGTCGAACAGGCGCTGCTTCGCCGCACCGGCCTCGTCCCACGCCGCGGCAATCGGCTCGTCGTCGGCGAGGTCCGAAGCGGGACCCGCTCCGAACGGCTCGACCAGGCGCAGCGCATGGCGGACGCTCGCGAGCCGCGACACCGCCTCGGCATAAGCGAGGGGCCGTTCGTCGGCGACGGGCTGAGCTGAGAAATGAAGCATCGCCTCCAGCGGTAACCGGACGCGGTTATCAAATCTTTAACAGGCGGTCAGGCGCCCTTTGTCGCGTCGATGTCGCGGAGGATCCAGCCGCGCTGCGGGATCGTCTCGATGAACTCGGCCCCGCCGCTCGCATTGCGAAGCTTCTTGCGGAGCTTGGAGATGAACACGTCGATGATCTTTGGCTGCGGCTGGTCGTCGGCGCGGCGGTACAGATGCTTCAGCAGCATCGCCCGGGTGACGACGTTGTTGCGCGCAAAAGCGAGCAGCTCGAGCACGCGATATTCCATCTCCGTGATCCCGATCGGGTGTCCGTCGATACGGATCAGCCGCTGCACCTGATCGACCGAGAGCCGGCCGCCGCACAAAGTCTCGGGCATTTCGCCGCCGCTGGCCTTCAGCGACTGGAGCAGCCGTGACGCTGCTTCCTCGCTGTCCTCGGGCGAGATGGTGCGCGGGCTTCCGATCAGCGCCTGCTGGATGTCGGCGAGCAGCTTGTGCGCTTCCTCGACGAGCCGCGTGCCCTCCTCGAAGCGGCGGCGCGAACGGTCGAGCATGGACTCGATCTCGACCAGGCGTCCGGAAAGATTCTGTTCGGCCATCCTGTTCCCCGTTCCCCCCTCGTTGATGCCTTACCGGCCCGTCTGCGCGGATGCGATGGTGCTGTTCGCCGGCGGGGCCGCGAGGATGTTCAAGGTCGTCGCGCCCTTGTCGACGATGCGCGTATCCGGGTCCCACGCGGTCGAGCGAATGCCGATCGCCGCATCGCCCCGGCCGGCGACGTCGAGCATGCTCGTCTCGGCCGCGGAGCGCGGGGCGGGGCCGCCGAACAGAACGTCGATCGCTTGCTGTTGGGCATCGCCTGCCGAAAGCCCCTGCGTGCCGGCCACCGGCGGCGCGAGGTTGAAGTCGGGCGGGATCACCAGCGGCGCGTTGCGCGCAACCAGGAACTCGTCCGACACCTGGGCGCGCCTGCCGCTGCGCATCGTGGCGCAGCCGCTCGCTGCGAGCGCTGAGACCAGCACGACGGCGGTGAGAGCTTTACGCATGTTCGATTGTCTCCTTGGGCTCAGGCCCTTCGTGATGATCCTTACGGGGCAGAAAGGCGCGCAGCAACAGGATCACGACGGCAATGCTAATCGCCGCGTCTCCGACATTGAATACCAAAAAAGGACGGAAATTCCCAAAGTGAAGGTCGAGGAAATCCACCACATAGCCGTGCAGCGTCCGATCGAGGATGTTGCCGAGCGCGCCACCCAGCACCATTCCGGCGAGGATCTGATCGATGCGCTTGTCCTCGCGCACGATCCATATCGCGACTCCAAGCGCAATTGCGCTGGTCAGACCGACCAGCATCCAGCGACCGGTCTCGGTCGTGGCGTTGAGCAGGCCGAGCGAGATGCCCTGATTCTGAGTGTAGGTGAATTGAAAGAAGGACAGCACGTACAGCTGGTCTCCCGATTGGGTCAGGCCGAGCGGACCCGTCACGATCCACTTCGCCAGCTGGTCCAGCGCGAACACAATCAGCGCGACGCCGAAACCGAGACGATATTTAGCCATTCAGCACATCCTCGCAGCGGGCGCACAAATCGCCGTCTTCCTTCACTTCCGGCAGATAGCGCCAGCAGCGCCCGCATTTGTGATTGTCGGTCTTCGCCACTTTCACCTCATCGCCATGATGAACTGTCGATGTGATGAACAGCTCGGCGAGAAGGGCCGGATCGCCGCTGCCCGGTACCCACACCTCGGCTTCCAGGCTCGACCCCAGCACCTTGTCGCGCCGAAGCGGCTCGATCGCTTCGGTGACCTCGGTCCGAAGCGCGCGCAGCCGCGCCCACTTCGCCTCATCGGCCTCGCCTTGCGGCACGGGCGGCCATTCGAGCAAATGCACCGACCCGGCGTCCGGAAAGCGCGTGCCCCACACTTCCTCAGCTGTGAACACCAGCACGGGCGACAGCCACCGCACGAGCGCGTGGAACAGGGTATCGAGGACCGTCCGGTACGCCCGGCGCCGCTCGGTTTCGAACCCCGTCTCCAGGTTCGTCTCGCAATAGAGCACGTCCTTGCGGATATCGAAGAAGAAGGCGCTCAAATCCTCGTTGCAGAAGTCGGTCAGCGCCCGAACGTAGGTGTTGAAGTCATAATCATCGACGGC
>DATNFJ010000018.1:0-21148 GCA_035606455.1 Sphingomicrobium sp. | reverse complement strand
CCGACCACCGTGACCTCGGGGAACGACGCGATGATCGAGCGGATCTGCGGCACGATCTTCGCCGATTCGTCGAACGAGATCGTGTAGGGCATGGTCGCGCGCACCCACAGAGCGCCCTCGTCGAGGTGCGGCATGAACTCCGCGCCGACATCGGCGAAGACCAGCAGCGACACGAGGAGGAGCAGCGCCGAGGCGGCGATCGTTGCGCGCGGCCGCGCGAGGGTGTGGTCGAGGCCGCGCACATAGCCGCCGCGAATCCGCTCGAACAGCGCGTTGCGGCGCTCGCGAACCCCGCTGCGCATGACCCACGAGCACAATACCGGGAGCAACGTAAGCGTGACGATCAGCGAGCCGATCAGCGCGAAGATCATCGTGTCCGCCATCGGCTTGAACAGCACGCCGGAAGGTCCGGTGAGCACGTAGATCGGGAGGAAGCTGACCACGATCACCACGACCGAATAGAAAAGCGGCCGGTCGACCTCGGCGGCGGCATCGCGGATGATCGTGAATGTGCTGCCGGGCGGCCCGTCCGTCTCGGCTAGCCGGCGGTAGATGTTCTCGACCATGATCACGGCCGCATCGACCAATATCCCGAAATCGATCGCGCCGATCGACAGCAGGTTCGCCGACGCGCCCTGGAGGTCGAGGCACATGAAGGCGAATAGCAAAGATAGCGGAATCGTGACCGCGACGATCAGCCCCGACCTTATGTCGTAGAGGAAGAAGATCAGGATCACGACGACCAGCAACATGCCCCTCAGCAGGTTGCGCTCGACCGTCAGGACCGTCTCGTGGACCAGGTCCGAGCGGTCGTAGAAGGGCACGACCTTGATGTCCTTGGGCAGGACGCTGGTGTTGAGCTCCTGGGTCTTCGCCTCGACGCCCTTGAGCACGTCCTGCGTCTTGTCGCCGGTGCGGAGCATGATGACGCCCTCGACCGCGTCGTCCTGGTGGCCGATCCCGAATTCGCCGAGCCGCGGCGCGATTCCGAGCGTCACCTGGCCGACATCCTTGACCAGGGTCGGGATTCCGTCGTGGACCGCGACCACGACGTTGCCGATGTCGTCGAGCGTCGACAGCCGCCCGACGCCGCGCACGTAATAGAATTGCCCGCCTTCGGAATAGAATCCGCCGCCGCCGTTCCCGTTGTTGGCGCCGAGCGCTGCTTCGACCTGCTGCGGAGACAGCCCCGCGCCGGCCAGGCGGTATTGATCGAGCAGCACCTGGTACTGCATCGTCCCGCCGCCGAAGCCGGAATCGTCGGCGACTCCGGGGACCGAGCGGAATGCCGGCTCGACCGTCCAGTCCTCGTAGGTCTTTAGCTCGGTCGGCGAGCGGTCGGGGCTTTGCAGCGTGTAGCGGTAGATGAGTCCCGACGGCGAGGTCAGCGGCTCGACCTCCGGCGCGACCCCGCTCGGCAGGCTGATCCCGGCGAGGCGGTTGAACACCTGCTGCCGGGCGAAATTGCGGTCGGTGTCCTGGTCGAACGTAAGGTCGATCGACGACAAGGCGTAAAGCGAGATCGACCGGACGTTATTCTCCTTCGGGATGCCGTTCATCTCGCGCTCGATGGGGACGGTGACCAGCCGCTCGACTTCTTCCGCCGAGTGGCCCGGCCACTGCGCGATGATCGACACCATCGGCGGCGACAAATCGGGGTAAGCGTCGACGGGGAGCCGCTCCCACGCGCGAATCCCGGCGGCGATCAGGAGCACCGTCACCAGCGCGACGAGCAGCCGCTGCTCGAGGCTCAGCGCGACGATGCGGTTGATGAAGGAGGAGCCGGCGTGCGGCGGCGCGTCGGGGTCCTCGACCGGCGGCTCGCCGTTCATTGGCTCTGCATGAACTGGAGGAAAAGCGCGCCGTTGACGACGACCCTGTCGCCGCTCCCGAGCCCGCTGGTCACGGCATAGTTCTGGCTGTCACGATATCCGAGCGTGACGTGCCGGCGGGCGAAGCTTCCATCGGGCAGCGCGAGATAGACGAAGGGCAGGTTCTCATCGTCGCGAAGCACCGCCGACACCGGCACCAGCAGCCCGGTGCTGACGATCCCCGATTCGATCGAGACGTCGACGTACATCTGCTTCTTCAGGAGGTCGCCCGGGTTGGGCGCGACGATCCGCGCGACCACCGCGCGCGTGTTCGGATCGACGGAGGCCGAGATGTTGTCGACCGTGCCGCGGAACGGGCCGGTGCCGTTGCGCGGATCGATCCGGGCGGAATCGCCGCGGCCGATCTGGGCGAGGTCATCCGGCGCGATCTGCGCCATTACCCAGACCTGCGACAGATTGGCGACCGTGAACGCCGTGCTCGATCCCGCCTGGAGCAGCTGTCCGGGTGTCACGGCCTTGTCGGCGATGACGCCCGAGACGGGCGCGCGGATAATTCCGTTCAGGCCGGACGACGGGCTCGCCCCCAGGGACGCCAGCGCCTGGAGCGCCGCCACCCGGTCGGCTTCGGCACTTGCAGCGTCGGTCTGCGCCTGGGCCGCTTCGCGCTCGGATATGCCATTGTGCGCGGCAAGGTCTCGATCCGCCGCTGCTACGCGCCGGGCGTTGGCGGAGGCGACCGCCGCCTTGCGGTAGGCCGCCACCGCATTGGCGAGATCGGCCGAGGCGACGGTTGCGAGCGGCTGTCCCTTGGAGACATGCTGGCCGAGCGCGACGAAGATCCGGGTGACCGGCCCGGTGAACGGCGACACCACCGCCGTTGCCTGGTTGTTGTCGAAGTCGACCGTCCCCGGCGCTTCGATCGTCTGCCGGTATCCGAGAGGCACGACAGTGTAGAGCTGGATGTGGCTGCGCTGTGCCTTCGTCAGCCGCACGTTGGCTACGGCCGGTGTCGCATAACTGTTCTCGCCGGGCGACGACGAACATCCGGCTAGCAGCGCCAGCACGAGTGCCGCGGCGAAGGTCGGACTAGCGCGCATCGGCGCTCGCCAGTTCGGGCTGATGCCACCAGCCGCCGCCGAGTGCCTGGAACAGAGCGGCAGTGTCGGTGAATCGGTCCGCCTCCGCCTGCACCTGGGCGAGCCGCGCCTGCTGGTAGGCCTGGTCGGCGTTGAGCACCGACAGATAGGCGGCATAGCCGTCCTTGTACTGGAGCCGCGCGAGGTCGAGGCTCTTCTTCGCGGCGTCGACCGCCGCGGCGTCGGCCTTCAGCGTATCCGCGTCCTGGTCGAGCGCGACCAACGTGTCCGCGACGTTCTGGAACGCGGTCAGCACCGTGCCGCGATATTGCTCCGCCGTCTGCTGATAGGCGTAGCGCGCCGCCCGCTCCTGGTGGAGCTTGGTCCCGCCGTCGAAGATCGGCGCCAGAAGCGCCGCGCCGATGTTCCAGAATCCGGTGCCCGGACCGAAGATCTGGCCGATCGCGAGCGCGTTGCTTCCAGCGTTCGCGCTCAGCGTGATGTTGGGCAGGCGGTTGGCGCGCGCGACTCCGATCTCGGCGCTGGCCGCGTGCATGTTCTCCTCGGCCTGGAGCACGTCGGGCCGCTGCTCGACCAGCGCCGACGGAAGGCTGAGCGGCAGGTCGGGCGGAAGCGTGAAATCGGCGAGGCTGAATTTCTCGCCCACGGTCTGCACCGGGTATCCGCCGATGAGCACCGCGAGCAGGTCCTTCTGCTGCTCGCGCTGCTTGATCAGCGGCGGAAGCGAGGCTTCGAGCTGCGCCAGCTGGGTCTGCTGCGCGGCAATGTCGGCGCCCCCGATGAAGCCTTTCGACTTCTGATACTCGAGCAGACTGAGGATCTGGCGCCCGAGACCGATCAGCTCGTTCGTGGTGGCGATCTGGTCCTCGAGCGAAGCTTCGGTGATCGCCGCCTCGGCGACGTTGGCGGTGAGCGTGATGTCGACCGCGATCATCTGGTAGCGGGTCGCTTGCTCCTGCGCCGCGAGGCTCTCGACCGTCCGCTTGTTGAGGCCGAACACATCGGGGACGTAGGACACGCTCACTGTCGGCGTGATCAAGGTGTAGGCAAAGCTGTTGTTGGCCGGCACCGGCGCGAGCGTCGCCGAGGGGTCCTTGTTGCGCGTTACGCTGGCTCCGGCGCTCACCTGCGGCGCGTAGGAACCCTTCTGCGCCCGCACATTCTCGTGAGCGACGAGCAGTGCCGCCTGCGCCGCCTTCAAGTCCGCATTATGCGCGAGCGCCTGCTCGATGAGCGCGTTCAGCGGCCTCGAATGGAACAGCGCCCACCAGTCCGCGGGAATGTCGGCGCCCGCGATGAAATGCTGCGCCGTCCCTCCGGGCACGCCGGGAGTGGCCGCCGTCGTCTCAGGCGGCGTCGCGGTATAGCTCGAAACCGGCGGCGGCGCGGGCGGCTTGAAGTTCGGCCCGACGACGCAGCCCGTCGCGAGCAGCGGCGCAAGAAGCGCGACAGCCGACGTTCGACGGGAAATCAACGTCATCTACCTCCAAATTGCACTGTGGCCAGCCACCCCGATCGATTGAATGTAATAGTATTACATCACACCCTCGGCAAGTCGCGCGTGCCGAGAAAGCCACGCCAGAGCAAATTACATCGAGGCAAGGATGGGGGGATTTCGACCGGCGGGCGAATGTGCCCGGCGAACGTCAGGAGCGTCCGGCGCCGGAATCGACCTACTTCCGAGGCGCTTGTCTCAGCTCGATCTTCGTGCCGTCCGGATCCATGATCCAGGCAAAGTGCCCGTTCGGGTCGGTGTCGTCGCGCTTGATCACCTTGACGCCCTTCGCCTCGATCTTGGCCAGGAAGGCATCGAGGTCGTCGACGGCGAAGTTGAGCATCACCTCGCGCGATGAAGGCGCGAAATAGACGCTGTTTTCCGGAAATGCCGTCCACACCATTTCCGAGGGGTGACCGGGCGCATCGTAAGGCAGGATCGCGCCGCCCCACGATTCAAGCTTGATTCCCAGCACGTCGCGGTACCAGGCCCTTAACGCTTTTGGATTCAGGCTCTTGATGAAGACGCCGCCAAGGCCGGTGATGTGCCCCGCCTGCGCATCCGCCGCGCTTGTCATCGCAATCCCGACCGCGAGCGCCAGAGCGATTTTCGCTCCTATATGCATGTTTGGATCATCCCCTCGGCGCACCAAGGTAATGAACAACCTGAGAAACGAAAAGCGAGCGGTGCGCTACACGCCGAGCGCAATGCCGGCGTAGATCTTCCGCCGCTCGGCAGGCTCGATCCCGTTCTGGAAAACGCGGTTGTAATATTTGCGGTTCGTCAGGTTGGTAATCCCGCCGAGCAGCCGGATGTTGGGCGTGATCTGCCAGTCGCCGGTGAGGTCGAGCACCGTATAGGCGGGCACTTTTGCCGGGATGAAGTTCGCGCTCCCTGGCGCTCCGACCGGCAGGTCCGAATCCTGGAAGAACTGGCTGCTGACACTCGATCCGGCGATGCTGACATTGAACTGCCCGTCGCGGCGCAGGCTGATGCCGTATTTCGCGGTCACCGCCGGAGCGAAGGCCGGCTTGTTGCCGACGCGGTTTGCAAGGTTGCTCCTGGTGAACTTCGCGTCGAGCAGGCTGACGGTGCCGAACAGGGTTAGATGCATCCGGTCGTCACGCGCGGCGAACAGGTCGTAGGACAGCTCGCCCTCGAAGCCGCGATGCCGGGTGTCGCCGCTGTTCTGCAGGAGGGATTCGATGGGCGAGATCGTGATCGTCTCGATCCGGTTGGTGAAGTCGATCCAGAACATGCTCGCGTCGTAGAACAGGCCCTTGACCGGCGTTCCGTGAACTCCGGCTTCCCACGACACCGATTTCGACGCGGCTGGAACTCCGCCTGGATTCACGTTCGAGAAAGGCGACGCCACGTCGAAGAATCGGACCGGCCGATAGCCCTGGCTGACGCTGAAATAGGTCTCGTTCTGGTTGCCGAAGTCGAACCCGGCGCCGAGCCCGAACATCGGCACGGTGCGGCTCACCGACTGGTCGATCAGCGGCCGGACAAGGTTGGGGGGCCGGACGCTCTCGTCGATGCTGATCTGCTCATGATCGAGGCGGAAGGACGGGACGATGTGCCAGCGGCCCGAAAGCCGGAACACGTTCTCCGCGAAGACCGCGCCGTACCAGTCGTGCCGCGCCTGATCGAGCCTCGGCGTCCCGTCGTGACTGCCGCGCGGCGCGGTGACGTCGGTGCTGGTGAACTGCTGGAAGGGCGCATCGTCGTGATAGAGCACGGTGCCGAAGGTCAGCGCATTGCCCTTCCCCCAGCGCTTGCGGAAACGCCAGTCGAGGCCTTCGCTGTGGAAGCGCTCGTCCTGCAACGTGGTCGTCGCCGGCGCCGGACCCGCCGGAGCCGCGCGCGTGTACAGGTCCTGCCACGCGCTCCACAGCTTCGCCTCCGACCGCCAGCCGTTCCCGAGGTCGCTGTCGTTGCCGAGCATGACCGAGGTACGCGTCACCCAGTCGTGGTTGAACGGCGTCGGCGCCTGGTCTGGATCGGCGACGAACTGCGCGAAGCTGAGCTTCCCCGGATCGCCCGAGCTTGCATAATGATGATGGAAATCCACGAACCACAGGCTGCTCGCGGTCGGCCGGTAAGCCACATAGCCGTCGCCCTGCACAAGGCGCGACTGGCCGTTGTCGCGCTGCCCATTGCTGCGGAGATAAGCGAGGTTGCCGCGGAACGAGATCGGTCCAGCCGACCCTTCGATCACATTGTAGGTCGAAAACAGTCCATCGCTTCCGGCGACATTTTCGGTGTAGCCGCCGAGCGGCTGGTCGGCTGCGGGCCGCTTCGACACGAAGTTCACGGCCGGCGCGGGCTCCGGCCCATAGAGCAGGCTCGATCCGCCCCGGATCAGCTGCACTTCGTCAAGCGACTGGGGGAGCGGCGTATAATAGAGCGTCGGAAAACCGATCCAGTCGGTCGAGATCGGGATCCCGTCCTGGAGCACGAGAACGAACTCGGATTCCTGCGGATTGCCGAGGCCGCGATAGCTGAGGTTGAACTGCGTCGGGGTCTGCTGCTCCGACACGAACAGGCCCGGCGTTTGCGAGAATAATGCGCGCTGATTATCGGAGACGATGGTGGGCAGGAGGTCGAGCCTCGTGATGCTGGTCTTCTTGGTGGCGGTGATCTTCGTCCCGTCGACCTCCGGCATGATGTGGTCGAGCTTCTCGGGCGTGTTCTCCTTGCGCTCGCCGATGACGAGGATCGCCGGCTCGTTCTTCGGCGGCGCCTCGGCGGCGAAAGCGGGGGCCGCGAAGGCCATTGCGGTGAAGGCAAGGATGGAGGTCTTCGGCACGATCATCCGACCGGCGGTTACGGACATTGTTCGGGACCGGCAATTCTCGCCCTGCGAACGGCCGCCTGCGACCGGCAAATGAAAGAGGCGGTCCGGGAAGGGGATCCGAACCGCCTCTTGGTCAGCGCGCCTGGGGAGCGAAACGCGCTGGGAAGCTAAAGATCGATGCCGGCGGCGATCGCCTCGAGCTTGCGGACCCGCTCGCGAAGGTCGGCAATCTCGATCCGGCCGGTCGCGGGCGGAAGACCGCGGTCGCCGGCAATCTGCGCCAGCTCCATCTTCTTGAGCTCGAGCCAGCCGTTCCATGCCCTCAGCGCCGCGATGCTTGCTCCGGCGAGGCCGACGATGATGCTCGCGGCCAGCACTCCAATGGTCAGCGGGTCCATCACTTCTCCTCCTGCCGGAGCGCTTCGATCTCGCGCGCCAGCTCGTCGTTCTGGCTGTTGATGTGATGATCGATCGCCATCAGCCGGCGGTCGGTCTCGTCGAGCTCGGTCCGCATCGCGTGGACGGTCGGCTTGCGCTTCGACACGTCCTCCATCCGGTCGAAGTCGCTCATCCGGCTCTCGCCGACCATCGAGCGTTTCTTCTGCACCGCGAGGTAGATGCCGGCCGCGGCATAGGCGATCAGCGCAACGCTGATCGGGATGTGCGTCAGCAGCGGAATGGCGATCCAGGCGATCCTGATGAACGTCGGATCGATTCCGAACTTCGCACCCAGCGTCGAACAGACGCCGGCAATCTTCGCGTCTTTGCTCTGCAGCGAGTACGGGTAAATCTTGCGGGCCATCGTCACTTTTCCCCTTCCTTCCTTCAATTCGCGCGCACCTTAAGCGCGGCTTTCATGGCTTCCAGTTCGGCGTCGATCGCTTCCGACGCTTTCAGCTGGTCGATCTCGTCCTCGAGGCTGGTGATGCCGAGCGCATCGCAGCGGCCCTCGGCGAAGTCGGCGCGGCGCTCGAGCAGCTCGAACTTGGCGAACGCGTCCTGGGTCCGGTTGCCGTGCATGATCTCGCGAGCCCTGGCGCGGGTCAGCGCGCTTTCGAAGCGCGCCGCGATCGCGTTCTGGCGAGCACGAGCTTCGCGAAGCTTGCCCTGGAGCTTGGCGATGTCGACCTCGTAGCCGCGAAGCACCTGCTCCATTTGCCTTAGCTCGTCGCGCAGGCTGTCGGCCATCTCGGCCGCCTTCTGCTTTTCGGCCAGCGCCGCCTTGGCGAGGTCGTCGCGCCCCTTGCTGAGCGCTAGCTCGGCCTTGCCGGTCCAGTCAGACTGGAGCTCGTCGAGGCGGACGACCGCTCGGCTCATCTCCTTGATGTCGGCGATCGAACGGGCCGCTGTCGCGCGGACTTCGACCAACGTCTCTTCCATTTCGAGGATGATCATCCGGATCATCCGCGCCGGATCTTCGGCCCGGTCGAGAAGCTCGGTCATGTTCGCGGCGAAGATGTCGCGAGCGCGGCTGAACACCGGGCCGCTGAGCCAGCCGGCGACCGGGGCGAGGCGTGACGCCAGGCTCTCCTGCGCCGTCTCGGCCTGCTTGACCAGCACGGGCGTGCGGACCGGAACCTTGGCTTCGAGGATCTCGAGCTCAGGCATTGACCTGGACCTGCACCGGGTTGGCATTGGCCTGGGCCGGACCAACCGCTGCGCCGATCGCGAGGGTGCTCATGGCGAGCGCCGCGGCGATGGCGACCAAAGTGCGGGTGAGGGGCGACTGCGACGACATTTCAAATCTCCTTTTGTGACCCGCCGGATTTGCTTGCGGGCCGATGAACACTCCTAATCAAGGAGCGTGCCAATCCCGGAAAACTAAGGAAAAATGCGTGAACAACCGTCAGGTGGCGAATTTTCCGAGCCAACAGTTGGCGCGAAATCCCACGCCGCGGTTGGGAACATTTGCCACGCGCCCCGCGCTGATGCGGTCAACGGATCGGAGGAGCGTCAATATGATCGGAAAGTTGTTCGGCGCGTGGCTCGGCGAGAAGGTTGCGGGCAAGAACGAAGGCGCGAAGGGGGCTATTCTCGGTTACGGCACCGCTGCCCTCGCCAAGCGGAGCATCCCGACCCTCGCGGCGCTGGCGCTGGGCGGATGGGCGTTCAAGAAGTGGCGCGACAAGCGACGCGCGCAGCCCTCTTATCCTGCCGAGGCCTCGCCCTCGTCCTGATCCGATCCCTCGGCGGCCCGCTCGTAATAAGGCTCGACCTTGCCCTGGAGCTTGATGGTCATCGGTTGGCCGAAGCGGTCGCGGCTGCGCCCGGCGGCAACCCGGATCCAGCCTTCCGACACCGAATATTCGACGACGTTGGTCTTTTCCTGCCCGTTGAACCTGATCCCCACGCCGCGCGACAGCAGCGCCTCGTCGAAATAGTCGCTGCGCGGATCGAGGGAGAGCCGGTCGGGCGGCGTGTCGGAAGCGTCTTCGGCCATGGCGGGCGCCCTACCCTGCCCTCGCGCCGAGCGTCAACGGAGGCCGAATTTCGGCGATGTAAAGTTTCCTTGACGGCGCCAGTTGCCGCGCACGCGACTCCCGACTAAGCGGCCCGGCTGGAGAGGACATGAGCGGCGTATTCCAATGAGTAACCGGGACCCCGATTTGCGCCGCAACGCGCCGCACCTCGAGCTGCACGTGCCCGAGCCGGCGTTCCGCCCCGGCGACACGCCCGATTTCTCCGCGCTGACGATTCCGCCGGCCGGGAGCGCGCCGCGTCCCGACACTGCCGCGCCCGCCGCCGAGACTCATCCGCTGACGACCGCGCTCGTCCGTGTCCTCGGCGACGACAACAAGGCGGTCGGCCCGTGGGACCCGAAGCTCGACCCCGATACCCTGCGCAAGATTCTGCGCGACATGGTCACGGTCCGCATCTTCGACGACCGCATGTACCGCGCGCAGCGGCAGGGGAAGACCAGCTTCTACATGAAGTGCACCGGAGAGGAGGCGATCGCGACCGCAACCGCCGCCGCGCTTTCGGCCGAGGACATGCACTTTCCCACCTACCGCCAGCAGGGGTTGCTCATCGCCCGCGGCTATCCGCTGACGGACATGATGTGCCAGATCTATTCCAACAAAGGCGACAAGCTTCAGGGCCGCCAGCTGCCGATCATGTATTCGGACAAGAAGCACGGCTTCTTCTCCATCTCCGGCAACCTGGCGACGCAATTCCCCCAGGCCGTCGGCTGGGCGATGGGCGCGGCGATCAAGGGCGACAGCCGCATCGCCATGGGCTGGGTCGGCGACGGCGCGACGGCGGAGGGCGACTTCCACAGCGCGATGACCTTTGCCGCCGTCTATAACGTGCCGGTCATCCTCGCGACGGTGAACAACCAGTGGGCGATCTCGAGCTTCTCCGGCATCGCCGGGGCCGAACGCGCGACCTTCGCCCAGCGCGCGGTCGGCTACGGGATCGCCGGCCTGAGGGTCGACGGCAATGACGCGCTGGCTGTCTACGCCGCGGTCAAGTGGGCCGCCGAGCGCGCACGCGCCAACGGCGGACCGACCCTGATCGAGTTCTTCACCTATCGCGCCGAGGGTCATTCGACCTCCGACGACCCATCGGGCTACCGGCCGACAAACGAGGCAAAGGCATGGCCGCTCGGCGATCCGATCGAGCGGCTGAAGGCGCACCTTGTGGCCATTGGCGAATGGGATGACGAGCGCCACTCGAAGATGACGGCCGAATGCGATGAGCAGGTTCGCGCCGCGCAGAAGGAGTCGGAAAAACTCGGAATCCTGCCGCAGCAGGGCAAGGACGATATCGGAAGCATGTTTGAAGACGTCTATGCCGACGTCCCCTGGCACCTCGCCGAGCAGCGCGACCAGGCCGTCGCCGAAGGCCGCGACTGATGCCGACCTTCAACATGATCCAGGCGCTCAACGACGCCCACAAGGTGATGATGGCGCGCGATCCGGACGTCGTCGTGTTCGGCGAGGACGTCGGCTATTTCGGCGGCGTCTTCCGGGTCACCGAAGGGCTCCAGAAGCAGTTCGGCAAGACCCGCGTGTTCGACGCGCCGATCAGCGAAGGCGGGATCGTCGCCACCGCGGTCGGAATGGCGACCTATGGCCTCAAGCCCGTGATCGAGATCCAGTTCGCGGACTACATCTACCCCGGCTACGACCAGATCGTCAGCGAGGTCGCGAAGATCCGCTACCGGACCGCGGCCGAGTGGACGATGCCGATGGTCATCCGCACGCCCTATGGCGGCGGCATCTTCGGCGGCCAGACCCACAGCCAGTCGCCGGAATCGCTCTTCACCCACATCGCTGGCCTCAAGGTCGTCATCCCCTCGACGCCCTACGACGCCAAGGGCCTCCTGATCGCGGCGATCGAGGACCCCGACCCGGTGATCTTCTTCGAGCCCAAGCGCATCTACAACGGGCCGTTCGACGGCCATCACGACAAGCCGGTGAAGCCCTGGTCGAAGCACCCGGCGAGCGAAGTGCCCGAGGGCCATTACACGGTCGCCATCGGCAAGGCCGCGGTGGTCCGCGAGGGCGGCGACCTTACGGTGCTCGCCTACGGAACGATGGTCCACGTGGCGCTCGCGGCGGTGGAGGAACGCGGCCTCGATGCCGAGGTGATCGATCTTCGCACGCTCGTCCCGCTCGACCTCGACACGATCGAGGAATCGGTGAAGAAGACCGGCCGCTGCCTCGTCGTCCACGAAGCGCCGCGGACCAGCGGCTATGGCGCCGAGCTCGTGGCGCTGGTGCAGGAGCGCTGCTTCTACCACCTCGAAGCGCCGGTCGAGCGCGTGACCGGCTGGGACACGCCCTACCCGCACGCCTACGAATGGGCCTATTTCCCCGGCCCGAAGCGCATGAAGCGCGCGCTAGAAAAAGTGATGGCTGACTGATGGCGAGATATGAATTCAAGCTGCCCGACATCGGCGAAGGCATAGCCGAGGCGGAAATCGTCGCCTGGCACGTCAAGGTCGGCGATGAAATCCGCGAGGACCAGCAGATCGCCGACATGATGACGGACAAGGCGACGGTCGAGATGGAAAGCCCGGTCGCAGGCAAGGTGCTCGAGCTCGCGGGCGAGGTCGGCGACCAGGTGCCGATCGGGTCGGTCCTGGCGGTCATCGAAACTGAGGGCGCCGACCGCGCCGCCGAGCCGGTCGCCGACAGCAAGGACGAGCGCCCGCTCGCCGACGGGGCGGTCGAGGCGACGCCCGAGATCGTCGAGGAGATTCCGGTTGCTGCCGCGGACGCCGAGACGATGGTGAAACCCAAAGCCGTTCGCCCTGAGCCTGTCGAAGGGCCGTCTTTCGCTTCCAAAGAAGAAGGCAGTGCTTCGACAAGCTCAGCACGAACGGATGTTGGTTCAGAGGCCCAGGTCCTCGCTTCTCCCGCCGTCCGCGCCCGCGCCCGCGACCTCGGTATCGACCTTGCGCAGGTGAAGACCGCTAGCGACCGCGTTCGCCATTCCGACCTCGACGCCTACCTTCTCTACAACGGCGGAAGCGTCGGGCAGCGGGCGGCTCCGTCGCGCAAGGACGAGGCAGTGAAGGTCGTCGGCCTTCGCCGCAAGATCGCCGAGAACATGGCCGAGGCCAACCGGCGCATCCAGCATTTCACTCTGGTCGAGGAGTTCGACGTCACTGCGCTCGAGGACACGCGCGAGATGATGAACGACGACCGCGGCTCCAACCCGAAGCTGACCGTGCTGCCTTTTCTCATCACCGCGCTGTGCCGCGGGCTCGCCGAATGGCCGATGCTCAATGCCACCTTCGACGATGAGGCGATGGTCATTACCCGACACGGCTCGGTTCAGATGGGCGTCGCCACGCAGACCCCTAACGGCCTGATGGTTGCGACAATCCGCGATGCGCAGTCGCGCTCGGTGTGGCAGCTCGCGTCCGAAATCCTGCGCCTGTCCGAGGCGGCTCGAACGGGCAAGGCGACGCGCGAGGAGCTTTCGGGCGCGACCTTCACCATCTCGAGCCTCGGCCCGATGGGCGGCATCACCTCGACGCCGGTCGTGAACCCGCCTCAGGTGGCGATCGTCGCCGTCAACAAGATTGAAGAGAAGCTCGTCCCCATCGACGGCGAGATCGAGGTCCGCAAGCGCATGAACCTGTCGCTCAGTTGCGACCACCGGGTCGTCGACGGCTGGGACGCGGCGAGCTTCATGCAGACCCTCAAAACCTATATCGAGAACCCGCTGCGGCTGCTCAGCGCCTAAGCTGCCGGTTCCCCCTCTTTGACGATCCCCCTCAGCTGCTCGCGTAGCGCTGGGCTATCGGCGTGTCCGTGAACCTTCACGGCATGTTGCGCGGCGGCTTCGATCAATTCGTCGTTGCTGTCTGCGGAGATCGCAACCGTGCACCCCGACTCACTCGGATAGTCACGGCAATCGATGTACTTGCGGCTCATCTTGGCAGCCCCTCTGATCGGCCTGAGGGACGCGAACGAGTGGCGCGCGGACCGGAGCACGCGCGACGCGGCTAGCTGCGCCTCGCCTCTCTTCCAGTCAAGCCGAAGCGTTAGCTGTTCTTCTTGCCCAGCTCGTGCCAGCTCTTCTCGTGGACCTCGACGCCGTATTTGTCCGCGGCCTTCTTGATCCGTTTCCACGCCTCGTCGCGCTCGTGGTCGCTAACTCCTTCGACCTGGTCGAACCGGGCGATGGCGTTGCGGACATGGTCCGCGTCACAGATCGGTTCCTTGCGCTCCTTGGGGAATGCGTAATCGCTGTCCTTCAGTTCCTCACGGTCTTTGGCGTCGAGTTCGCTCATTGCGGGTCTCCTTCGCGGGGGAAAACGCATCGCCCGCGAAGCCGGTCCCCGAATTGAGGCGCGTCAGGCCGTCCGACGCACCGCTCAGCGCGATCTTTCCAGCGCTGCGACCTCTCCGGCCTTGAGCGCGGCCCACGCCGCCAGCTGCCGATCCGCCTCGCCCTTGATCTGCACGAACTCTTGGCTGTCCTGGACCGTCGGCGGATAATCGCCGTCGTCGACCAGGTCCCCAAGCGCCGCGATCATGTTGTTGAGCTTGATCGGGAAGTTGAGCGCGTCCTCCGACGCGTGCGCGCGCGGCTGCACCAGCTCCTCCTCGATTGCGGTCATCTGGGCGACGACCGGATCGATCCGCGGCGCGAGCGCCGGGTTCGACGCCTTGAGCGCATTCAGCCGGTCGCGCTGGGCGCGGATGTCGAGCACGGCCTTGTCGACCGCGTCGAGCTCGGCGTTGATCTGGCGGTGAAGCTCGAACTGGGCCGCGAGCGCCGCGGGAGTCGCGGTGCCGCGCGGATCGGGCTCGATCACCAGCGGCCGGGTCTGGCTCACGCCGTCGACGGTCAGGCGAACCTGGTAATTGCCCGGCAGCGCGCGCGGCCCCTCGACGCTTCCGGCCCACAAGGGTGAGTGCGGGATCGGAGTCGCGCTCGGGTAGCGCATGTCCCATACGAATGTGTTGAGCCCGGCATAGTGCGTGAGCTTGGGTTTGGGCGGCCCTTCGTCCTCTTCCTCCTCGGCGGCGGTCTGCTCCTGCTCGCCGGGCGCGGCCTTGGCAGGCGCATTGGGCCGCGGCCGCGCGGGAGCCGGCTTTCCCTGCTCCTTCGGCTCCGGCTGAGGCACGGTCGCGATCACATTGCCTTGTGCATCAAGAATCTCGAGCTTGATCCGCGAGGCGAGCGGATCGGGCGCTTTCTTCTTGTCGGCATCGTCCTTCTTGGCCTCGTCGCTTTCGCGCGGAGTCCCGAACGAGGGCGCGAGCCAGTAATCGATCACCGCTCCGCCAGGCGGATTCGCTCCGCCGAAGAAGCGCAAGCTGCGCAGTGAGGTCCGATACACGGTGTGGTTGGCGGGCTGCGGCGCGAACAGGTAGGCCTTGCTCGCCTGGACGGCGGGCGACCATTGCCGCACCGGCGCGAGGTCGTCGAGGATCCAGAACGCCCGCCCGTGCGTCGCAAGCGCGAGCGAATCGCCGTGCACCGCGAGATCGTGAACCGGCACCCGCGGCAGGTTGAGCTGCAGCGGCTGCCAGTTCGCTCCGTCGTCATAGGAGACGAACACGCCCTTCTCCGTCCCGGCATAAAGCAGGCCCGCGCGCGCCGGGTCGACCCGCACGGCGTGGACATAAGCGTCGTCCGGAATTCCGCCGGTGATCGGGACCCAGGTCCGCCCATAGTCCGCGGTCTTGAACGCATAGGGCCGGAAGTCGTCGAGCCGGTGCCGGTCAGCGGCGATATAGGCCGTGCCCGGCCGCGCGGGATCGACCTCGATCTGATCGACCGTCGCCCATTCGGGCATTTGCGGCGGCGTGATGTTGGTCCAGTGCGCGCCGCCGTCGCGAGTCAGCTGAATGAGGCCGTCGTCGGTCCCCACCCAGATCTCGTTCGCGTCCGCCCCGTCGGCGATCGAGAAGATCGTGTCGTAGATTTCGACGCTCGTATTGTCCTTGGTCAGCGGCCCGCCGGATGACAGCTGCTTCGTCTTGTCGTTGCGCGTGAGGTCGGGCGAGATCGCGGTCCAGCTCGCCCCCTGGTCGGTCGATTTGAACAGTACTTCGGCGCCGAAATAGAGCGCGTGCGGCGCGTGGCGAGAGACCATGATCGGCGCGGTCCACTGGAAGCGGTGCTCGAGATTCTCCGGTGCCCAGCCCATCGAGTTGCGCGGCCACGGCGTGATCTCGCGGGTCATGCCCGTCCGATGATCGTAACGCGTGATCTCCGCGTCGTAGCCGCCGGCATAGACGATGTTCGGATCGGTCGGGTCGGGCACGATATAGCCGCTCTCGCCGCCGCCGACCTCGTAATAATCCTCGATCCCGACTCCGCCGCCATCACCGGCGCTCGCGATCGACACGGAGCTGTTGTCCTGCTGGTCGCCGTAGAGCCGGTAGGGGAACTGGTCGTCGGTCGCGATATGATAGAATTGCGCGGTCGGCTGGTTCATCTCGCTCGACCAGGTGTCGCCGCCGTCGACACTGATCGTCGCGCCGCCGTCGTTTCCGTTGATCATCCTTTTGGGGTCGGTCGGGTCGATCCAAAGTTCGTGGTCGTCGCCGTGCGGCGTGCGCAAATTCTTGAACGTCTTGCCCGCGTCGGTCGAGCGGTACAGCGCCGTGTTCAGCACATAGACCGTATCGGGCGTCTTCGGGTCGGCGAACACGGTGTTGAAGTACCAGGCGCGCTGCCGGTACTGGTTCTTGTCGTTGATCAGCTTCCAGCTCTTGCCGCCGTCGTCGGTGCGGTAAAGCCCGCCCTTCTTCGCCTCGATCATCGCATAGACGCGGTTCGGATCGGTCGTCGGCGCGACGTTTACCCGGCCGAGGATGCCTTCGGGAAGGCCGTTGCCGCTGAGGCGGGTCCAGGTCGATCCGCCGTCGGTCGACTTGTAGAAGCCGCTTCCCGGCCCGCCGCTCTCCATGATCCACGGCTTGCGGTAGGCCTGCCACATGCCGGCATACATCACCTGCGGATTGCCGGGCTGGAACGCGACGTCCGACGCGCCGGTCTTGTCGTCGACGTAGAGCACCTTGGTCCAGCTCTTACCGCCGTCGGTCGAGCGATAGAGACCGCGCTCGCTGTTCGGCCCGAACGGATGGCCGAGCGCCGCGACGAACAGCCGGTTCGGGTCCCTGGGATCGACGATGATCCGGCCGATGATCTGCGTGTCGCGAAGCCCCGCGTAGCTCCAGGTCTTCCCGGCGTCGGTCGACTTATAAAGGCCGTTCCCGGTGACGACGTTGCCGCGGATGTTGATCTCGCCGGTGCCGACATAGAGGATGTCGGGGTTCGACGGCGCAACCGCGATCGCGCCCACAGCCGGCGATGCCTCGGGGAACTTGTCCCACAAGGGCTTCCACGTCATCCCGCCGTCGGTCGTCTTCCACAGCCCGCCCGACGCCGCGCCGAAATAGAAGGTGTTTGGATCGCCCGGGACTCCGGCGACTCCGGTGGCCCGCCCGCCGCGGAACGGGCCGACCAGCCGGTATTTGAGGCCCTCCAGCGGCTTCACCTGGGCCGCAGTTGCGACGGTCCTGGCCGCCGCCGAAGCATGAACAGGAACAAGCGCGCTGCACGCAAGGAGCGCCAGCGCGAGCCGCAAAGGAGAGTTCATCGATTGAGCCCCTGACCGGAATATAGCCGAGCCAGGGGCTTAACATTCGATAGTGCGGCTGAACTGCGGGTCAGGCGGCGAGACGTACGGTCTCGCCAAGCGCCGATTTGATCGACCGGTCGCGCTGCTCGGGGCTGACCGCCAGCCCGTCGGCAGCGACGAATTCGGGCTCGATCCCGATGAAGTTGAAGATCCCGCGCAGGTAAGTCTCGAGATGCTCGAGCGCGCTCGCGGGCGAGCCCTGGTCGTAAAACCCGCCGCGCGCCAGCGCCACGATCACGCGCTTGCCTTTCGCCAGCCCTTCCGGCCCGCTCTCGGTGTAACGGAAGGTCCTGCCCGCGATCACGATCCGGTCGATCCACGCCTTGAGCTGGGTGGGCAGGGTGAAATTGTACATCGGCGCGCCGATCACGATCGTGTCCGCCGCCAGAAACTCGTCGAGCACCGACGTATCCGCGAAGGCCTCCAGCGTCAGATGCGGCAGCGGCTCAGCGGCGAGGTCGCGGTGAATTACATCCGCGCCGCCGCGCTCGATCGTGAGCTGGTCGACAATCGAGCGGGTGATGGCGCGGCTGGCGCTGTTCGCACCGTTGATGCTCGCGTCGATGTGCAGGATGGTCACTATTGCCTCCTTGGTATGGATTTGTTACCGAGGCACCCTAAATAACCACCAGCGGATCGCCCGCAAGAACGCACTTTTTTGTGCGGCAAGAACAAATTTGTGAGACAGGAACATTGAGGTGACTGCGATGAAAGACCCGTCGAGCCCCGTCTGCCGGACCATCAGCACTTTGCTGTCGCGGATCGGCGACAAATGGACCGTCCTCGTGGTGCAGACGCTTGGCAACGGCCCACGCCGCTTCAACGAGCTTAGGCGCGAGATCCCGAGCGTGTCGCAGCGGATGCTGACGCTGACGCTTCGCAACCTCGAGCGCGACGGGCTCGTCAGCCGCACCGTCACCCCGACCATACCGCCGCGCGTCGATTACGAGCTGACCGAGCTCGGCCAGTCGCTTCAGAAGCCGATCTGCGGCCTCGCCACCTGGGCGCTGGAGAATGTCGACGCGATCCACGTCGCCCAGGCGCGCTTCGACAGCGAGCGAGAGGTCGAGGCGGCGTGAGATCGGCGCCGCATCCGCCGAGCATCCAGGCGCTGCTCGACCGCGCCGACGAGTTCGCCCGCGCCGGCGATCCCAAGGCGGCGATGTCTTTCTACCAGGCCGCACTGAAGGGCGCGAAGGCCGGCTATGCGGAGCTTGGAACGATGGAGCGGCTGCGCGGCGCGCAGGCGTTCGTCCAGCGCCGCGCGGACGAGTTCCAGCAGTCGCTCGATCGCGCGGTGGCCGACTTCCGGCCGACGGATACGGCGGCGCAAACCCGCCTCACCCACGCGCTCGAGATGCTGAAGGGCGAGCGCTCGATCTACCCGCAGCAGCCCGCGGTCTTCTATTATCCCTATCTCGCGCAGCGGCAGTTCTTCGAGCGCGAGGAGTTCGATTGGGTGCCGCAGATCGAGGCGGCAACGCCGGTCATCCGCGAGGAGCTGCTCGCGCTGCTCGACGCAGGGGCCGACTTCCGCCCCTATGTCGAGGATCACCCGAACCGCCCGCGCCGCGAGTTCCACCACCTGAACAACGATCCGAGCTGGACCGCGCTCTACCTGTGGCGCGACGGCAAGCTCGTCCCCGAGGTCGCCGATCGCTGCCCGCGTACCGTCGAAGCGCTGGCGAAGACACCGTTAAGCCATATCGGCCATCGCACGCCGGCCGCCCTCTTCTCACGCCTCGAGCCCGGCGCGCACATCCCGCCCCACAGCGGCATGCTCAACTGCCGCCTTATCTGCCACCTGCCGCTGATCGTGCCCAAGGGCTGCTGGCTGCGCGTCGGCAACGAGGCCCGCGAATGGAAGGAAGGGGAGCTGCTGATTTTCGACGACAGCATCGAGCACGAGGCGAAGAACCCGTCCGGCGAGCTGCGCATCGTCCTCCTGTTCGACATCTGGCGCCCCGAGCTGACCGACACCGAGCGCCAGGCCATCTCCGCCATCTTCAACGCCATCGACAATTTCCAGGCGCTTCCCGACGCCTAACCCGTCATCCCGGCCTTGAGCCGGGACCCGCCTTCACTTCAGCGGCAGTGCAGGAAACCCGAAATCCTCGGCAAGATCGCGCCACGTCGGATTGAGCTCATGAATGAGGTCGTATTTCCACGCGCGAGGCCATCGTTTGATGCGTTTCTCGCGGAGAATTGCGGAGTCCATTGTCTCATGACGCTCGAACCACACGAGACGCTTGATTCCATACCGGCGCGTGAACCCGCGGACGATACCTTCCCGATGCTGCCAAACGCGTCCGGGCAGGTCGGATGTGACGCCGGTGTAGAGGGTGCTGTGCGACGCCTTTGCCAGAATGTAGACGCACGGCAGTTTTTCCATCGGCGCAGCTAAGAACAAGGCGGATCCCGGCTCAAGGCCGGGATGACGGGTGGTGCGCGCCCGTGCCTCAGCGTGCGCTTTCGACCCATTGCGGATATTAGAGTCAGACAGCATCATCGCTGCATGAATGGGCGCTTGATCGGCTTAGTCGCTTTTGCGGCACTGGTTGCCTCTGCAAACTCAGGGCGTGCTGACCCGCCGAGTAGACTAATTGATCCGCCGCCTGGTCCACAGGACTACATCGCAGCGTTTCCTCCGAACCGTTGGATATTTGGAAAACTGCTGTGGCAGGGACGCGAGCCCTGCACCAAGGACTCCTGCGAAGCGGCCTACAATGCCCAACCATTGTTTCTGCTGGTTCAAAAGGAGAAGAATTGCTGCGGTGAAGCTGGATACTCGCTGATGGTGGTCGGTCGGGTCGCGGGCTGCTCTAGTGTCAGCTATTACCTCGTCTTCTCGAAGGACTTCGATAGGCTCGGAAAGGCCGAACGTCTCGCGCTTTTGTCGCGCCACGTAGTTGGTATAGCGTCGGCAATCAGTTCGTCGTGCGGCAAATCATTGGGTGCGCCTATCTCGACTGATGCGCTTTCGAGGCTCTGGAGATAAGGGCAGCTTTTCACCCGCCCCAGACATAAACGGCCCCCCAAAAACAACTTTCCTACAGCCACTCTCTTATGCTCCACACTCATCGATGGAGCTTCTGCAATTCACCCCCGTCCCGTCCCGCGCCCGCCACGACGGCTGGAGCGCGGACGACCAGCGCCAGTTCATCGCGCGGCTCGCCCGCGGTTATGGGGTAGAGGAGGCGGCCCGCTCGCTCGGTCACACCCGGCAAAGCGTCTACGCGCTGCGCCGGCGCAAAGGCTCGGAAGAGTTCGCGGCGGCCTGGATCTGGGCGCAGCGCATCGGGCGCGACGCTTATGAGGCGCGCCGCGGTTCGACGCGCGACTTCATCCATCCTTTCGAGACCGTCTTCGTGCCGCGCTTCTATCGCGGCCGACTGGTCGGGTTCGTCCAGCGCCAAGACCATATGGCCGCGATCCGCATGCTCGCCGAGCTCGACCGCCACGAAGATGAAAGCTGGAAATTGTCAAAATTGACGAGATGAGGAGAGTGCTGTCGCTTTTCGTGTGACCTTCCGATGGTCTAGGCGGTTCGAATGCTGAAGCCCGTGACCACCGACATCGACGCGCTGAGGACCCTCGACGAGCGGCTCCGCTGGCTGTCGGCGTGGACGATCCACCACGCCAACCACGTCCGTCCAAACGAAGATGGGCTGAAGGTCGGCGGGCACCAGGCGAGCTGCGCCTCGATGACCGCGATCATGGCCGCGCTCTATTTCCACGCACTCGGCGCCAACGACCGCGTCGCGGTCAAGCCTCACGCCGGGCCGGTGCTCCACGCCATCCACTATT
>DATNFJ010000017.1:0-27650 GCA_035606455.1 Sphingomicrobium sp. | reverse complement strand
CCTTATTACCAACCGTCAATCCCGTCGCCCCGGTGGAAGGCGCTTTGCCTTGCCAGACGGATTGCCGCAGCCATGGGCCTTGGGTCGGCGTCGTCTCGGCCCGCGATGTCGAAGGCGGTTCCATGGTCTGGCGCGGTGCGGACGATCGGAAGCCCCAGCGTGATGTTCACGGCCTCCTCGAAGTGAAGCGCCTTGATCGGGATCAGCGCCTGGTCGTGGTACATGCACAGCGCTGCGTCGTAATTGGCGCGGGCGGCCGCATGGAACATGGTGTCCGCCGGGTGTGGACCGCTAACCCGCCAGCCTTCCGCGGCAAGCGCGGCGATCGCGGGCTCGATGATCTCGATCTCTTCGGTTCCGAGCTGTCCACCTTCACCCGCGTGGGGGTTTAGGCCGCTGATGGCGAGCCTCGGCTCAGGGATTCCGAAGTTGCGCTGGAGCCCGCGCAATGCTGCCCGTCCGCGCGATTCGATCAAGGAGCTGGTGAGGGCAAGCGGCACGTCCGCCAGCCGAAGGTGGGTGGTGACCGGCACGGTTCGAAGCGTCGGCCCGGCAAGCATCATCACGACATTGGCCGCCGCGATCCCGCAGCGCTCGGCAACGAATTCGGTCTGGCCCGGGTGCTGGAAGCCGATCGAATAAAGCTGTTCCTTGGCGACCGGTCCGGTGACGACCGCCGCGGCGGACCCTGACCGCGCGAGGCCGACTGCAAGCTCGAGGGAATCGAGCGAACAATGAGCGCCGGCAACGCTCGGATGGCCAGGCGCATCCGATTCGCCGGCGGGAAGCTGGATCAGCGGCAGTCCGATGTCGAAGGCGCAATCCGCATCGGCGGGGCTTTCGACGACTTCGATGGGACCGTCCCACACCGCCGCCACAGATCGCGGATCGCCGATTGCGACGAAAGGCGGCAGGTTGAACTCGCCGCGCGAGTCCCAGCATTTGGCGATGACTTCAGGCCCGATCCCAGCCGGGTCTCCGAGGGAAATCGCAAGCGGATTGGGCGGCGCTGCGGACATGGAGCGGGCCCTTACCGCAAATGTGCGCTCAGCGGTATTCGATCACCGCGTCGCGCCGCAGATCGGCGAGATAACGCCGGGCGCGCATGTTCACCCGCTCGTCGTTGAGCTGGTTGTAGACATCGTCGTAGCTCGGCGCGGATGGGTCGACCTCGTCGCGACCGCAGATGACGAGCGTTCGCACGCCCTGCTGGAGCGAGCCGAACGGCTGCGTCGCCTGTCCAACCTGCATCGGCAGCATCATCTCCTGAAGTGCAGCCGGCAGGTCGCGCATCTTCACCTGATCGCTCGACACGACTTCGCCATGGAAGTCGGCGGCGATCTTTTCGGCTCCGCCGCACCCGCCGATATTCTTCGCGGCATCGGCGAAACGCTCGAGAATCGGTTCGGCCTGCTCGCGGGTCGTGCCCTTCGGGAAGGTGATCGACACCTGTTTGAGGCTGAGCACCGCGTCGCGCGGGTCACGCGTCAGGATCTTCCGCGTATCCTGGACCGCGATGATCGATACCCCGCCGGGCACCTCGATCGGATTGCTGACCGTTCCCGGGGTCATCTGGCGGACAACGGCAGCGATCGGTTCGGGGAGCTGCTCGGGACGTACCCAGCCGAGGTCACCGCCGACCGCGGCGGTCGACGCTTCCGAATATTGCCGCGCGTAACCCGCAAACGACGCGCCGTTCTTCAGCTGGTCGAGGATCTTGTTCGCGTTCTGGAGCGTCTGCTGCTCGGTATAGGGCGTCGAGGAGAGGAAGATTTCGCCGACCCGATATTCCTCCGTTCCCTTCGAAGCGTTGAGCTTGTCGAGCACTGCCTTCACTTCGTCGTCGCCGACGCTGACTCCGCTCTCGATCTTGTCGTGCTGAAGCCGGCTCCAGGCGATTTCACCCTGGATCTGGCGGCGCAGCGAATCGATCGAGGAGCCGTGGGTCTGAAGGTAGACGGCGAGCTGATCGGGGGTCTGCTTGACGCCCGAAGCCACGCGCAGGACGGTCTTGTCGATATCCGCCTTCGGGACGTCGATCTTGTCCGCCTTCGCCGCCTGGATCTCGAGCGTCTCGTCGATCAGGTTGCGAAGCACCTGCTGGCGCAGCGGATCGACCTGGTCCGGGGGAATGCTGTTTCCATTGGCGATCGCCAGCAGCGCGAGTCGCTGGTCGACGTCGGTGCCGGTGATCACGTCGCCGTTCACGATTGCGGTCGCCTTGATGATCGGCGGCATGGCCGTTCCAAAAATCTCCGGGTTGTCCGGAAGGTGGAGCGATTGGGTGCTGTTGATCGGCTGCGACTGCTGCTGGTCAGCCTGCTGCGCCGCTGCTGCGCTCGCAATCGCCAGGAGAACGGCCGCGCCGGCGCACAGTGCGCGCGTGGAATTCGATCGGAAAGCTCGTGCCACGGTTCTAGAAATTCCCTTGATTTGCAGCCCGGTACTGGTGGTTGCCCGTTTATCCAGGCCCGCTGAACAGAGCCTTAGCGGCCAATGCCCTTCAATGCCAAGTGAATGCTGAAAGTGTTCCCGGTGCGGAAGTTGCCGATGAGCTCGTTGTCGCGCTTCCAGGTTATCCCGACCTGCAGGCAGTCGTCCTCGTACTGGATCCCGAGACGATCCCTGACCGGCTCGAATCCGTCCGCGATGGAGAGGGGGTCCTCGTTCTTTCCAGTCAAGTCGACCACGGTCGCTCCGAAGATCGACCAATAGCGGGTGAGCAGGATTCGGGCGGCGGCCTGGACCTCCTCGACGTCGCGCAAGTCCTCGATGGTCGGATCGACGTTACGGTTGAGCTTCAGATAGCCGATCTGCGCATAGGTCTGGGTCGTGCCGACGGTGAGGTCGATCTCATTACGGCGAACGGTGAAATGATCCTTGTCGATGCGGAACCGGTAGGTCAGGTCGAGGAGGCGTCCGTAGCGGACGTCGGCGCGCCCGACGATGTCCGACAGGCGATCGGTGAGACCGGTGCCCTGCGGGAAGATGCCCGGCCGGTTCACCAGCCTGTAGCTTTGGCCGATCGTGCTGGTGATCGACAGGTTGGGACGATCGAGCGACCAGTCGAGCCCGTAGGTGATTCGCGAAGCGTCCTCCCACCGGTCGTAGCCGGGGAAACGGTTGAGAGCGAAGAGGTTGCTGTCCTCGAGATCGACGGAGCGGGCGTCCTCGTTCGGAATGTCGATGTTCGGCGTTCGAGGAGTCAACACCAGCTGGACGCGCGGAACCAGCCGCTGGATGCCGCCCAGGAGTGGGCCGACGAATGGCCATTGCACGTCGGCAGCCAGTGCCCCGATCGCCCGCGTGTGCCACCCATCTGTTCCACTGTAGATGGCGACCGTTGTCGCCTGGGCGTCGTCCGTATGGTAGACGTCGCCGCGGGCAAAAGCGGTGAGCGTCAGTCGCTGTCCCCAAGGGGTCAGGCGCCTCAGGTCCCATTCGGCGCTGGCGAACGCCCGCTGCGTATCCTGCCCATCGATCCTGAGGATGGAAAGACTGTTCCCCTGGAGCTGGAAGGTCCCGCCAAAGACGTCGTCCTCGCGGAGCCGGGCGTCGATTGCGGGAAGGGCGATCGGGATCTGCTTTTGCTTGTCCTCGGCGCGCAGCCCTTCGAACGCCCAGCCCGCTATGCTGATGTAGGAATCGGGGCTGATTCGCTCGACATTGACGACATTGCGCAGCCGATCGTCATTGGTGATGTCATAGCGCCGGGTCAGGGTCTTGTCGGATGCAACCCGGAATGAGCTGGTGATGCTCCACAGGGGATCAAGCTGCGCCTTGCCGTTCGCCTCGAAATAGCCGCGCACACCCTTGCGGGTGGACGTCACGTTGGGATCGATGCTTTCGATGGTCCCGTAGGTGAGGAAGCCGCCGAGCTGGAACGCGCCCCAGTGATCGAGCTGCCGATATTGCGCCTCTATCGCGGGAAGGACTCCGGTATAGACGTGAGGAGTGAGGGTAAGGTCTCGGCTCGGCCCGAGCTGCCAGTGGAACGGCTCCGCGATCTCGAAGCCCTTCACGCTCGAAATGCTGAACTGGGGCGTCAGCCACCCCGTCGCGCCCTCATTTCCAGTTGCGACATTGAAGACCGGAAGCAGCGGCAGGGTGATGCCGAACAACTGAAAGCGCCCGCCGTAGAACCGGACTCGGCCGGTCGCCGGATCGTCGACCACCTTTGCCGCGGTGATCGCCCAGCTAGGCTGCTTCGGGCAGCCGGTGGCAGTCGTCACCGGACAAGGCGAATAGATCGCGTTCTCGAGCGTGGTGATATTGTCCTTGCGGCTACCCCGCGTGGCGGCGGCGCGAGCGCCGTTCTCCAGCACCACCAGCAGGTTGCTGACCGTGCCGTCGCGCAGTGTGTCGGTGAGCTGGACGGTGTCGCCGACCAGCTTGTCGCCGTTGGGAGTCAACAGGACGACATTGCCGCTCGCATAGACCTGGCCGGTCCGGCGGTACCAGGTCACCTTGTCGGCGCCGAGGAAGTTGCCCTCGCGGTTCATGCGCACGTCGCCGCTTGCCGTCACGACGTCGGACTTGTCGTCGTAGGTAACCGTGTCCGCGCTGAACTCGACGATCTCGTCCTGAGAGGCGGAGCCGGAAGCAGGCTGCGCCGCGGCCGCCTGGGCCGCAGCGGCGGCGGGCGCCGCCATCAGCAGCGGAAGCGCTGACCACCAGACAAATCTCGCCGTCAACGCTGTCTCGCCCGTCCGCTCGTGATGATGCTGCCTTGGCGACCAGCCTATCGCACCTCGGACAGCCGACGACAATCTTCCAGGAACGGCAATGGCCGCTCCTTTGCCAAGGTTCGACTTGCATCTTAAAGGCGGCGCATACGTTCGCCTTTTTCGAGGAATTGCCTGAGATGCAGATCGCTTTCGCCGACAACCGGCCTTCGGGAGATTATGCGCTGGTGTTGCCGGTCGCCGGCAAGGACCGCTCGAGCCTCGGCTCATTGGCAGGCGCGCAGCAGGCGGTGACGGCGGCACTCGATCGCCAGCGCTTCGAAGGCGAGGCGTCCAGCGTGTCGGAGCAGTTCGTCGACGAAAACGGCGCGGCTCGGCGGCTCCTCGTCGTCGGAATCGGCGGCGGTGCCACCCCGGCCGATGGAGCGGAAAAGCTCGGCGGCACTGCGGTGGCCCGGCTGCTCACCTCCGGCGAGAAAAAGGCCGTCATCGACGTCAGCAGCCTCAGCTATGATGCCGACGCTGCGGCGCGCGTCGCACTGGCGGCGGCGTTGCGTTCCTGGCGTCACGACCGCTACCGCACGAAGCTCAAGGACAATCAGAAGCCCACGCTCGAGGAGGTTGTCGTCGTCGGTGGCGCCGGCGGCGCGGAGCAGCGCTATAAATCGCGCTGGGCTCCGGTCGTCGATGGGGTCGGCCTGACGCGCGAGCTCGTCACCGAGCCGGCGAACATCATCTATCCCGAAACCTTCGTGGAACGCGTGCGCAAGTCGCTCGAAGGCTCGGGTATCGAGATCAATGTCCTCGACCGGGCGGAGATGGAAAAGCTCGGCATGGGTGCACTCCTCGGAGTCGCCCAGGGCTCGGTCCGCGAAGGGCGGCTGCTCGTGCTCAAGTGGAACGGCGGCGGCAAAGGCGAGCCGACCGCGTTCGTCGGCAAGGGCGTGACGTTCGATACCGGCGGCATCTCGATCAAGCCGGCGGCGGGCATGGAAGCCATGAAGTGGGACATGGGCGGCGCGGGCGCGGTGGCCGGCGCGCTCAAGGCGCTGGCGCTGCGCAAGGCCAAGGCCAACATCGTGGGCATTTGCGGGCTGGTCGAGAACATGCCGGGCGGCAATGCCCAGAGGCCCGGCGATGTTGTGACGACGCTATCCGGCCAGACCGTCGAGGTGATCAACACCGACGCCGAGGGACGCCTCGTCCTCTCCGACGCGGTCGCCTATGTGCAGCGGACGTTCAAGCCGTCGACTGTTATCGACCTCGCGACTCTGACCGGCGCGATCATCATAAGCCTTGGACACGAATGGGCGGGCCTGTTCTCGAACAGCGAGGAGTTGGCCTCCGAGCTGCTCAAGGCCGCCGACGAGTCGGGCGACAAGCTGTGGCGGATGCCGCTCGCGGAGAGCTTCGACCGTCTCATCGATTCGCCCATCGCCGACATGAAGAATGTCGGGCCGCGCGAAGGCGGTTCAATCACCGCTGCGCAGTTCATCCAGCGGTTTATCGAGAGCGGCGTCAAATGGGCCCACATCGACATGGCCGGCAAGGCGTGGGCCGACAAGGCAAGCTCAACCTATGAGAAGGGCGCGACCGGCTTCGGAGTCCGACTCCTCGACCAATATGTCGAGGACGTGCTCGAGAAGTAAGCGCGCGAGCCTGTGCAGGTCGATTTCTATCAACTCGCCGGCACTCCACCGGAGCAGGTAATCGCGGACATCGCGGCGAACCTGCTCTCGGAGAACGCCCCCCTCATCGTGATCGCGGAAGAGAAGGCCTATCTCGCCAAGCTCGACCGGATGCTTTGGGACCGGGGCCCGACCAGCTTCCTTCCGCATGGACTCGCCGGCGGGCCGGACGACGCCCGGCAACCGATCCTGCTCACGACCAGCCCGGATGCGCCGAACCTTGCCCGTAACGCGTTGATCGCGGACGGCGTCTGGCGCGATTCGGCCCTGTCCTACGACCGCAGCTTCTTCCTCTTCGACAATGCGACTCTGGAGAGCGCTCGGGAAGCCTGGAAGTCGCTCGCGGAACGCGATGGCGTAGAGCGCCGCTATCTGGCCCATCAGGACGGCAAATGGGTGAAGAAGGGCTGAGGCTTGCGGCCCGGATGAAGCGCGGCTAGGCGGCGCGTCAAAATCCACGCAACCCAAAGTACAGGAGACCGCCCGGCATGGCCGTGACGCGCACCTTTTCGATCATCAAGCCCGACGCCACCCGCCGCAATTTGACCGGCGCGGTCACCAAGATGCTGGAGGACGCGGGCCTGCGAGTCATCGCGTCCAAGCGCATCCGAATGACGCGCGACCAGGCCGAAGGCTTCTACGCCGTCCACAAGGAGCGGCCGTTCTTCAACGACCTGTGCACGTTCATGACCTCGGGTCCGGTGGTGGTTCAGGTGCTCGAGGGCGAGGATGCCGTGACGCGCAACCGCGACATCATGGGCGCAACCAATCCCGCCGACGCTGCAGATGGCACGATCCGCAAGAGCTACGCCGAATCGATCGAGGCCAATTCGGTCCACGGCTCCGACAGCGACGAAAATGCCAAGATCGAGATCGACTTCTTCTTCAGCCCTGACGAGATCGTCGGCTAAAGCATCGGGCTGAGCGTCGCGAGCAGGTTCTGCCAGAGGCGCAGACCGAGGCCGTAGCGCCCGACATCGTCGCGGTTCACAGGGTCGCAATCGGCGAGATACTTGTCCTGCCGCGCCCGCACCGCGCGAGCGAAAGCTTCGTCCTCGAACAGGATGTTGTTCTCGAAATTGAGCTCGAAGCTCCGGCGGTCGAGGTTGGCGCTTCCGATCAAGCCGGTGCAGCCGTCGACGATCATCGTCTTCGAATGGAGCAGGCCGGGTTTGAACTCGTAGACTTCGACGCCGGCGTCGATCAGATCCTTGTAGTAGCTGCGGCTCGCGGCGGCGACGATCCAATTATCGTTCCGCTTCGGGAACAACATCAATGTCCGCACGCCTCGTCGACCTGCCGAGGTCAAAGCGAACAACAGCTGCTCGTCCGGAACGAAATAAGGGGTTGTGATCACCAGCTCTTCCCGCGCCGAGTGGATCAGCTCCGAAAAGCAGGCCGGCATGGCATCGAACTCGGCGGTTGGGCCGGTGCCGAGCACCTGCGCCACGATCGATCCGGTGGCGGGCGGGAGCGGCGCTTTCAGCAAATCGCTGATGTCCTCGCCGCCTTCCGCGATCCAGTCGGACACGAACAGATATTGGCAGTGAAGCGCAGCCGGTCCTTCCCACCGGCTCATGATATCGACCCACGGCGCGAAGCGCGGCTTGATCCGGAATTCCGGGTCGGCGCAATTCTGGCTGCCGCACCAGGCAATGCGATTGTCGACCGCCATCAGCTTGCGATGATTGCGCAGGTCGACCCGGCCGCGGATCACGGTCCACAGTGGATTGCCGACGGGCAGCGCCACGCGAACCTCGCAACCGCTGTCGCGCATGTCGCGCCAGTGGTCGGAGCGGATCAGCTCTCTGGAACCGAGGGCGTCGGCGAGCAGGCGCACGCGCACACCGCGCTTCGCCGCGCGAATGAACGCATCCTTGAGCTTCAGCCCGTTATTGTCGGCCAACCAGATGTAGAAGCATCCGTGGACCGTCTCCCGCGCGGCATCCACGTCGGCGATCATCTCGTCGATCGCGGCATTGCTGTCTGGAGCGAGGCGGGCGCTGTTGCCGCTCGTCGGGTCGAGGTGATTGACGGTGCGTGCGAGCGCGAACGGCGCCCAGTGCGCACCCCCCGCTTCGCCGCCGCACTCGTAATTGCCTGACGGACGGGGGAGCCGTGCGTTGATCTCCCTGCCGCGCGTCCTCCGCGGTCCGCTGATCCGGGTCTCGCCGAGCAGCAGGTAAAGTACGACCCCCGCGATCGGCAGGGCGAATATGGCAAGAATCCAGGCTAGCCTCGACGCGGGCTCCCGGTGTGGCCGGAGCAGCGCTCGCGCCGCGGTCGCGACGTCCGCCGCGAAAATCGCGCCGCCGGTGATGGCTTCGAGGTCCACCTCAGCACTGCCGCATATTGCGGGGCCGCTGTCCAGCGCTCAGCGGCTGAGGCTCACCAGGTGAAGCGAGCGCCCGCCGAAGAGGCCGCCGCCTTTCCACATGTAGCGGAGCGTATACCTGCTCGACGCGCGCCGTTCCTTGCCAGCCTCGACGTAGACCGCATCGATGCGCGCCGGGATCGAGAGGGTGCGGTCCTTCGGATCGTTCTCATGCCCCTTGAGCGCGGATTCGACGTCGCTGGCGGCGAGCTCTCCATCGCTGCCGACAAGGATCGGAGCAGCACCGGCAACCGTGATCTTCAATGACTCGAGCGCGTGGCTTTCCTCGACCGGGCTGATCTCGAGCCGTGTCCCGTCATCCTCACGCCTAGCCCGCAGGACGAGGGGGATGGAAGGGCGCTGCTCGACGACGCGCGTGGTCTTGTCGGTCTCGCTGCTTTTCCAGCTGATCCAGACGCCGAGCGCCGAGACGATCAGCGCTGCAAGCGCGATCAGCTCGCCGATATTGATCCAGCGCCGGCGCTGGCGCTCCGACTCGCTCTCGCTCATCGTCCGCCAGCTTCGAGCAAGCGCCGCGGCGCCGCAAGCTCCCAGCTCGCGGCGATCCGGTCGCCGACATGGTCCCAGTCGACATTATTGCCTGCGACATTGATGGAGACCCAGCTCGGCAGATAGGCGGGCCTGGAATAAGTCGCGGGATCGGCTTCGAGCAGTATTGCCTGCTCGTCGAGACTGCTGACGCGAACGCACAGGACCGTCTTGCTGTCGCCGTGATGATTGTCCCGGAACTGCGCGAACTGCTTGCCAGCGACGAAGAACGTCGGTTGGCCATGAGACAGCCGTTCCTCGGTTTCAGGCAGCTCCAGCGCAGCGTGGCGTATTCGGGTGAGAGCGTCGGTCATCGCAGCACGAACTCGTTGAGGACCTTCGGGTACAGCCGATGCTCGGCGGCAAGCACGCGTTGCTCGAGCGATTCGGGCGTGTCCCCCGTTTCGATCGGGACTTCGACCTGGCCGAGCACCTCGCCTGCATCGAGCTCTTCCGTCACCACATGCACAGAGCAGCCGCCGACCTTGTCACCCGCCTCGATCGCCCGAGCATGGGTGTCGAGGCCGCGATATTTGGGAAGCAGGGAAGGGTGGATGTTGACGATTCGCCCGGCCCAGTGCCCGACGAACCACGGAGAAAGGATGCGCATGAAGCCAGCGAGGGCAATCGTGCCCGCGCCGTGATCCTCGAGCACCGCCGAGAGCGTCCGGTCATACGCTTCCTTCTCGGTGCCCTTGCTCTCGAGCGCCCAGGTTTCAACGCCGCGTTCCTTTGCCCAGGCCAGGCCAGGTGCGTGCGGCTTGTTCGAGGCGACCAGCGCCACCTCATAATTCCGCGCCTGATCGACGAGCGCGCGCATGTTGCTCCCGCGTCCGGAAATCAGGACTGCGACGCGTTTCGGATCACGCATTGTGAGTCGCGGACCAGTCCTTGGAGGAGTTCCACGTGCCCGCCTGTCCGTGAACCGTGCAGCCGCGCGGTCCTTCTTCGACGCGGCCGATCTCGAACACGTCTTCTTCCGTTACGCCTTCCAACTCGCGCGCGACGTCCTCGGCCGAATCGGGTGAAATGATGACGGCCATGCCGATGCCGCAGTTGAACGTGCGGGCCATCTCCTCGGGCGCGATCTGGCCGCCCTGCTGCAAGAGACCGAAAATCGACGGCAGCTGCCATCGACCTGCATCGATGACAGCTTGGCAGCCGTCCGGCAGCACCCTCGGAATATTCTCGAGAAGTCCGCCCCCAGTGATGTGCGCGAGCCCCTTCAGCCGCTGCTCCTGAACGAGCGGAAGTAGCCGCCGGACATAGATTGTGGTTGGCTCGAGCAGAACGGCGCCCAGCGATCTACCGAGGCTCGGGAAATTCTGTTCGAGATCCCAATGTTGGTCTTGGACGATCCGCCGCACCAGCGAGAAACCGTTGCTGTGGACGCCTGAGCTGGCGAGCCCGAGAATGATGTCGCCGGGGCGGATATCGGCTCCGGTCAGCACCTTGTCGCGCTCGACGGCGCCGACGCAGAAGCCGGCGAGGTCGTAATCGCCGCCGGCATACATCCCCGGCATTTCGGCCGTCTCGCCGCCGATCAGCGCACAGCCGGCCTGGCGGCAGCCTGCGGCAATCGACGCAACCACCGCCGCAGCGACCTCTTTGTCGAGCTTTGCGGTCGCGTAATAATCGAGGAAGAACAACGGCTCGGCGCCCTGCACGATCAGGTCGTTGGCGCACATTGCGACGAGATCGATGCCGACTCCGTCGTGCCGGCCCATCTCGATCGCGAGCTTGAGCTTGGTGCCGACGCCGTCGTTGGCGGCGACCAGCAGGGGGTCCGAATAGCCCGCAGCCTTCAAGTCGAAGAGGCCGCCGAAGCCGCCCAGCTCTGCGCCCGCGCCGGGCCGTGCCGTCGAGCGCGCGAGCGGCCCGATCGCCTTGACGAGCGCATTGCCGGCGTCGATCGACACGCCCGCGTCTTTGTAAGTCAGTCCCATTTCGTCCGGCGCTAGCCACATCGCGCTTGGATTTCCACGCCGTTGTCGCCAAAAGACGGCGCGAATGCTCCGCCGCCGTCTCGCTCTTCCCCTCCTGCTACTCCTCGCCGCCGTCGGAATCGGCGCGGCGGTCTACGCCCAGCTCGAGAGCGGCGACCGCGGCATCCTCCCGCTCGACACGACCGACACGCTCGAGAGCCCGCCGGTTCACGTCGATGTCGGCGCGGCGGACGCTCAAACGGCGCGCCTCGACGGCTGGCGAATGGCGCAGCGGCAGGCCTTCCGGCAATTGTGGGCCAAAATGCACAACGCGCCGATCGGCCAGTCGCCGAACCTGCCGGACACCACGCTCGACCAGATCGTGAGCTCGATCAACGTCGACCAGGAGCAGATCGGTCCCAACCGCTATATCGCCGATCTCCGTGTCGAATTCGATCGGGACAAGGCGGCACCCTTCTTCGGCATCGAAGGAGCGCAGGTGACCGATCATTCTGTCCCGATGCTGCTCATCCCGGTCACGGTCACGGCAGGGACCGAGACGAGTGTCGAGTTTCGGAATGCGTGGCAGCGCGCCTGGGCCCAATTTCCGATCGCGCAAACGCCGATCAACTATCTCCGCGTGAGCGGCATGGGAGCGGACCCGCTTCTTGTGAACGCTGCGCAGACGGCGCGACCCGGACGAGGCTGGTGGCGGGCGCTGCTCGACATGTACGGCGCGCAGGACATCCTGGTCGCCGAAGTCCAGCTCCAGCGCGCCTATCCGGGCGGTCCCGCCCGCGGACGCTTCATCGCTCGGCATGGCCCCGACAATGAAGTGATCGGCGGATTCACGCTGACGGCGCCCAACAGCGAAGCCATCCCGGCGATGATGGCTCAAGGCGCGTTGCGGATCGACGCCATTTTCGCGCAGGCCCTCGCCGATGGCCGCCTGTCGCGCGACCCGTCCCTGAACCTGCCTCCGCCGCCGTTGCAGGAGGCTCCAGTCCTCGCGCCGCCGCCCAAGCCCGTGAACATGGTCAACGCCTACCAGGTCCAGGTCATCGGCAATGACGTGATCGTCTACAATTTCGCGATGGCGCACCTGCGGACTCTGGCGGGAGTCGATTCCGCGACTCCGGAGCAGATCAATCCGAACGGCACCAGCTACGTGCTCGTCGCCTATCACGGGACCGTCGCACAGCTTGCCGCCGCGTTGAGCGCACGCGGCTGGATCGTCGACTTTTCCGGCACGGTCGTTCGGATCCACCCGGCCGGCAACAAGCCGCCGCCGATTCCGCCGCCGCCATCGGCGGCTCAGCCGGCGGCCCCAGCGCCCGCGGCGGCGACTCAGAATTCGGGCGCCGCCGAATGAAGCAGGGGCCGGACCAGATCGCGCTTCCCCTAGACTGGCCCCAAAGTGACGGCGATGCGCGCTTCATCGTCTCGGACGCCAACCGGGACGCCTTCGACCATTTCCGCCAGTGGAGCATTTGGCCGGTTAAGGCGACGATCCTGACGGGACCCAGACGCTCCGGGCGAACCCTTCTGGCGCGCAGCTTCGTCGAGCGCGTCGGCGGACGCTTGTTCGACGAAGCCGAGCAACGTGACGAAGAAGAGCTATTCCATGCCTGGAACCAGGCACAGGACAGCGGGCGGCCACTGGTCATGGTCGCTGAAGCGCCGCCGCCGGCCTGGTCCCCGGCGCTTCCGGACCTGAAGACGCGCCTCGCGATCACGCCCGTTGCACACATCGGCCATCCCGACGATGCGCTGTTCGCGGCGCTCATCCAGCTTCATTTCGCCGATCGCGGGCTCCATGTGCCGGCCGAGGCGCTGCGTTTCATGAGCGAGCGGCTGCACCGGGATTACTGGACGGCGGAGCGCGCCGTCGAAGCGGTTGACCGGTTCGCAATCGCCGAACGTGCGCGCCTTTCGCTGCCGACGGTGCGGCGGGCATTGGCGGAAGCGAGGATGATCGGCGAAGCGGCCTAGCCGCACTTGATCGCGGTGACTCTCCGGTCAGGCCCCAAGTGGACCGTCACGCGATCTTCGCGAAAGTCCATCGTCAGCATGACGCCCGGAGGGGCCCAGCGCAGCACGGCGGCGCGAGTGACCCGCATGATTGCCGCGCCGACTTCGCTCGTCCCCGGCTTGCCGATGAAGGCCGCGGTTCGCGCCGTCTCGCACTTGTGCCCGGGGGTGACCCCGTGAACGGGCGTCTGCGCCGGCGCGGTCGAGCAGGCGGCAAGGAAGGCGGGCGCGAGGGCAAGCAACTTACGCATCCACCGTCTCCCTTTCCTGGATCCGGCTCATCTTGAGCTTGCCGTTCTCGATGGCGAAGGCGAGGCGGCCCTCGACCAGGTCGAGCGCGTCCTTGCCGAACTGCTCGTATCGCCAGCCGCTGAGGATGTTGAGGTTCTTGCGGACTCCGGCGGCGAGCGCCTCGAGGTCGTCGGAACGCGCGATCAGTCGCGCCGCGACTCCCGATTCCTTCGCGCGGATCTTGAGGAGGAGCTTGAGAAGGTCGCTCACCAGTGCCGCGTCCTTGGTGAGCCCCGGGCGGCGCGGCTCGCGGTCGGGCAATTCTTCGGCGCTCAGCGGCTTTGCCGATTCAATCGCGCTCATCAGCCGGCTCCCGATGTCGTTCGTCTTCCACCCCGCCGACAGTCCGCGGACTCGACCCAGGTCGTCTTGCGTCTTCGGCGGATGGAGCACGATCTCGTTCAGCGTGTCGTCCTTGATGATGCGTCCCCGCGGCAGGTTCTTCGAGCGGGCTTCCTTCTCGCGCCACCCGGCAAGCGCTTTCAGCCGTCCGAGCACGGCAGGGTTGCGGCTCGGCAGCTTCAGGCGCTTCCACGCATCTTCCGGCGGAAAGGCGAAGCTGGACGGATCGGCAAGCCGCTCCATCTCCTCATCGAGCCACGCGCCGCGACCGGTCTTCTTCAGCTTCTCGACCATGCGCGGAAAAACCGTCGCGAGATGGGTGACGTCGGCGATCGCATAATCGATTTGCCGCTTGTCGAGCGGACGGCGACTCCAGTCGGTGAAGCGTGCGCCCTTGTCCAGGCTGTGCCCGAGCAGGCTCTCGATCAGGTTCGAATAGCCGATCTGTTCGCCGTGCCCGAGCGCCATCGCGGCGATCTGGGTGTCGAACAGGGGGTGGGGGACCTTGCCGGTTAAATTGTGGATGATTTCCAGGTCCTGGCCGCCGGCATGGAAGACCTTCAGCACTTCTTCATTGGCGACGAACAGGTCGAGCAGCGGCTTGAGGTCGATGGCCTCGGCCTTCGGGTCCACGGCCGCTGCTTCCTCTGTGCTTGCGACCTGGATCAGACACAGGTCGGGCCAATAGGTGTTCTCGCGCATGAACTCGGTGTCCACGGCGATGAACGGCTGAGTTGAAAGTCGCTCGACGAGGGCCTTGAGGTCTTCGGATTTGGTAATCAGGGGATGGATACGCATGAGTCTGGAACGGGCCATAGCTCCGCCCTCGCGGGTTGACAAAAATCTTTCCCGCATTGAAGCGCCCGCTTCAAATCCCTCAATTCGTCACCCCCGCAGAAGCGGGGGTCCCGCTGCCTTGTTTGAGTGGCTGGGAAGAAAAGCGGGATTCCCGCGTTCGCGGGAATGACGGGAAGAAAGAAACGCGCATGCACGCTTATCGTACCCACACCTGCGCCGAGCTGCGTCTCAGCGACGTCGGCACAACGGTCCGCCTGTCGGGCTGGGTTCACCGCAAGCGTGATCACGGCCACCTGCTCTTCGTCGACCTGCGCGACCATTACGGCCTGACCCAGATCGTCACCGATACCGAATCCCCGGCCTTCAGGGCTCTCGACCGGCTCCGGCTCGAGTCGGTCGTGACGGTCGACGGCGAGGTGGTCGCGAGGTCCCCGGAGACCGTGAATCCGAATCTGGCGACGGGCGAGATCGAGGTCCGTGCGGGCAAAGTGACTGTCCAGTCCGAAGCCGCCGAACTGCCGATGCCGGTGGCCACCGAGGCCGACTATCCGGAGGAGATCAGGCTCAAGTACCGCTACCTCGACCTCAGGCGCGAGCAGGTCCACGCGAACATCATCCTGCGTTCGGCAGTCATCGCGTCGATCCGGCGCCGGATGATCGAGCAGGGTTTCATGGAATTCCAGACGCCGATCCTGACGGCCAGCTCGCCCGAAGGCGCGCGCGACTATCTCGTCCCGAGCCGGGTCCACCCGGGCAAGTTCTACGCGCTTCCGCAGGCGCCACAGATGTTCAAGCAGCTGATCATGGTTGCGGGGTTCGACCGCTATTTCCAAATTGCGCCCTGTTTTCGCGACGAAGATGCGCGGGCGGACCGGAGCCCGGGTGAATTCTACCAGCTCGACTTCGAGATGAGCTTCGTCACCCAGGAGGATGTGTTCGCGGCGATCGAGCCGGTGCTGTCGGGCGTGTTCGAGGAATTCGCGAACGGGCGGTCGGTCACGGCCGCGGGCGAATATCCGCGCATTCCGTACAGAGAAGCGCTGCTGAGATACGGGACCGACAAGCCTGATCTCAGGAACCCGCTGCTGATCACCGACGTGTCGGAGCAATTCAAAGGCTCCGGATTCGGCCTGTTCGCGGGTATCGTCGATAAAGGCGGTGTGGTTCGCGCTATTCCGGCGCCCGCGACAGCCGAAAAGAGCCGCAAGTTCTTCGACGACATGAACGAATGGGCACGGAGCGAAGGCTTCGCGGGCCTGGGTTATGCGACTCGCAGGGCCGGCGAATGGGGCGGCCCGATCGCCAAAAACCACGGCGAGGAGGGCATGGGCCGCATCGCCGAAGCGATGGGGCTTGGGCCGGACGACGGGATCTTCTTCGCGGCCGGAAACGAAACCGAGGCGGCGAAACTCGCCGGGGCAGCGCGGACCCGTGTTGGCGAGCAGCTCGGCCTGATCGAACAGGGGTCATTCCAGTTCTGCTGGATCGTCGATTTTCCAATGTACGAGTTCGATGAAGAGCGACGGAAGATCGACTTCAGCCACAATCCCTTCTCGATGCCGCAAGGCGGGCTGGAAGCACTCGAAACCAAGGACCCGCTCGATATCCTCGCCTGGCAGTACGACATCGTCTGCAACGGCGTGGAGCTGAGCTCCGGCGCGATCCGGAACCACCGGCCGGACATCATGTACAAGGCGTTCGAGATCGCCGGCTACACGCGCCAGGAGGTCGACACGAACTTCGCCGGAATGATCAACGCCTTCAAGTTCGGAGCGCCGCCGCACGGCGGGTCGGCGCCGGGCATCGACCGGATCGTCATGCTGCTCGCCGATGAGCCGAATATCCGCGAAGTCATCCTCTTCCCGATGAACCAGAAGGCGGAGGATTTGATGATGAACGCGCCGTCCGAAGTCACGCCCAAGCAGCTCAAGGAGCTCAACATCCGGATCGCCGGTGATTCTGCGCCTGCGGCAGCGAAGGTCGATCCGGCGAAGGTCGTCGCGCCCGAATGATCATTCGGGATAGGTGATCGCTATCACCTCATAGCTTTTTTCGCCCGACGGCAGGCGGACGATACGCTCGTCTCCGACCTTTGCACCGATGAGCGCTCGCGCGAGCGGGGCGCTCCAGCCGATCCGCCCCGCCGCGGCATCCGCTTCATCGTCGCCGACGATTATAAGCGTTCGGCGGTTGTCGTCCTCATCGGCGAGTTCAACCGTCGCGCCGAACCGGACCTGGTTCCGCGCTTGCTGCCGCGCCGGATCGACGACCTTCGCCTGTTTCATGATCCGGGCGAGGTGTGCCAGCCGACGGTCGATCTCGCGCAGGCGGCGCTTGCCGTAGATGTAGTCGGCATTTTCCGAGCGGTCGCCGAGCGATGCCGCCCAGGAGACGGTCTCGACGACTTTGGGCCGCTCGGTCCCGAACAGATCGTCATATTCCGCTCGGATACGCGCCAGGCCCTCGGCTGTGATGTATCGGTCGGCCACCTGCGCCGACTATCAGCCGGGCCGGTCTTTCCCAAGATAGCGCGAGACGTGAAGCGCCGTTTGCTGGGACTGCCCGCCGCGCATCGAATCGTACACCACCGTATTTTCGATGACGTGCTGGACATAGCCACGCGTCTCGTCGAACGGAATCGCCTCGATCCACGCGACCACGTCGACATTCCCGCGCGGGTCGCCGAACTGGCGCACCCATTTGGCGACGTTGCCCGAGCCCGCGTTATAGCTCGCGACCGCGAGCGGGACGTTCCCCCCCCAGATGTCGAGCATGTGCTGGAAGTAGGCCGAGCCGAGCATCACATTATATTTGGGGTCGCTCAGCAGTTTATAGCTGTCGAACCCGACGCCCATCTTCCCCGCCTGGTCGCGCGCGGTGCCGACCATCAACTGCATCATCCCGCGCGCGCCGGCGTGGCTGAGCGCATAAGGATCGAACGAGCTTTCCTGCCGGCTGATTCCGTGCGCGAGCGACCACAGGTCGCTGGAGACGGCCGCGGACAGGATTGGATAGGCCTGGCGGACATAGAAGTTCGACCCGTTGATCCGCGCCATGCGCGCGACCCACACCGGCAGATCTTCCCGTCCAAGCTGCTGCGCAAGCTCAAGCGCGAGGTTCCGGTCGACGTCATTGTCGAGCGAACGCGAGAGCGCTTGAACGAACAAGGCCTCCTCGCTGGAACGGCCCTGTTGCGCGAGGAGCCTCAGCGCCTGCACGATCCGGCGACTGTTGAAGGCCGCGCGCTGGACCGAGGTCGTCGTATATTGCGGCAAAGCGGCGGGCGGCGCTGGCACCGCGCGGCCGAGACGCTCCAGCGCAAGCTGGCCGTAGAATAGGTCGGGAAAAGCGGCAGCGCGCTGAAAATAGGTGGTCGCAGTCTGGAAGTGGCCGCCGGCAAGCGCCGCGCGTCCGGCCCAATAATCGCCCTTCGCCTGCACCTGTAGCGAGCGCCCGGCGCGGGCGTAGCGATCAAACATCGCAAGCGCGCTTTGCGGCTCGCGCAGCCGCTCGAGCGCAACTCTTCCGCCGAGCCAGGCGAGGTTGGTATAATCGTCCCGGATGGCGAGCGGCTGGTCGGCGACCTGCGCTCCGGCTGGAAGAACGTCGCCGATCTGCCGCGTGATGTTATAGACGTTCGACCAATCGTGAGCGTCCGCCGCGTCGCCGGCGAGAAGCAGCATCATGTCGTAGAAACGCTCCGGGTCGGCCGGCTTTATCGTGAAGTGGTGCGCGCGCGCGAAGAGGTCCTGCGCCGATCGATTGGAATTGTGCGCGCGCAGGTAGCGAGCCCGGGCCATCATCAGGCCGGCGTCGGTCGTCACCATCGAACTCACCGACTGGTAGCGGCTTTCGGCATCGGGAGCGTCTTGGAGAAGCGCGATCCGGGCGGCGAATGCCGGCTGGCGATCCGGCGTCGCAAATGCGAGGAAGCGCGAGGCCTCGTCCGGCTGCTTGTCGAACAGCAGGGAGTCGATGCGCCGGTCGTGATCGGCGCGCGTGAGACTGCCGTAATAGCGTGCCCAGATCGCCTTTTGGTCCTGGTCGCCGAGGTCCGCGGACGCCCAGGCGTTCCGCGCCGCGTCCATGGCCGGGCCTGCACGTCCGCTGGCCGCATAGGCGTCGGCGAGGCGCGCCCAGCCATTGCCGGTCTTCGGCTTGTCCTTGGCGAAGAAGGCGATCACCGTTGCCGCATTCTCGCCCGGCCGCATGGCCTTTTCGGCCCAGCCCCGCATCTTTTCGGCGTCGGGCCAGTCGGGATTGGCAATCAGGAACGACGCGTAATCGCCGAAGCTATAGCCATTGCTCTCCCGCAGGCGGCGCCACTGGTCGAGCGCGTAGGCAGCGCTCGGCGTCGAGTAAGGAGAGGCGGCGTAGCCGCTGGACGCGGCATATTGCGCCGAGCTCGACGGCGCGAGGGCCAGCAGAACCGGCACCAGCAGAACAGCACGCCACATGCTGGACATATTACAGTCCCGCTCCTTATCAGGCCGTGAACGCGGCCCGTCGACCGCTCAACACCTCAGGACGGAGGTAAGTTCATGTTTTTCGGCTCGATTCCGGCGCTGGTGACGCCCTTCTCCGACGGTCGTGTCGCCGAGGACACATTGCGCGCGTTCGTCGACTGGCAAATCGCGGAAGGATCGAATGGTCTCGTCCCATGCGGAACGACCGGCGAAGTCGCGACGCTGAGCGATGACGAGCACCGGCGCGTGATCGCCACGGTCGTGGAAGTGGCGAAAGGCAGAGTTCCGGTCATCGCCGGCACCGGGACGTACGACACGGCGGCATCGATCGAGCGCACTCGCGCCGCCGCCGACGTCGGTGCCGATGCCGTCCTCGTGGTCGTGCCGTATTACAACAAGCCGAGCCAGGCGGGCCTGGTGGCGCACTTCACCGCGATTGCCGACGCCTCGCCGCTCCCGATCGTGGTCTACAACGTGCCCTCGCGGACGGTCGCGGACATCTCGGTCGAGAGCCTTGCGACGATCGCGAAACATCCGAAGATCGCCGCCGTGAAGGATGCGACGGGCAATCTCGCGCGGGTATCCGCCCAGCGGCTCGCGTGCGGCGAGGACTTCATCCAGTTGTCGGGCAACGACGACATGGCGCTCGGGTTCAACGCCATGGGCGGTGTCGGCTGCATCTCGGTCAGCGCGAACGTCGCGCCAAAACTTTGCTCGGAATTCCAGAAGGCGACCCGCGAGGGCAGGTGGGACGACGCGCTGAAGCTCCAGGACAAGCTTTACCCGCTCCACGCGGCTCTGTTCAGCGACGCCTCGCCCGCGCCCACGAAATATGCGCTGTCGCGCATCCGCAACGATTTCCCGTCCGAAGCGCGACTTCCCATCGTCAAGGCGTCCGACGCGTCCAGGCGCGCGGTTGACGCCGCGCTCGAGCATGCCGGGTTGATCTGACCAAATATGGCCAAGCCGCTTCCGCCGCCGTTCGACAAGCAGAAGGTCGTGGCCGAGAACCGGCGGGCGCGGTTCGACTATTTCGTCGAGGAACGGTTCGAGGCGGGCATCCAGCTGACCGGCACGGAGGTGAAGTCGCTTCGCGGCGGGGAAGGCTCAATCGCGGAGAGCTATGCGACAGTCGACGGCGGCGAGGTCTGGCTGATCAACAGCCACATTCCCGAATATAGCCACGGAAACCGGCTCAACCACGAGCCGAAACGCCCGCGAAAGCTGCTGCTCAAGAATCGCGAGATCGCCAAGCTCCAGGGTGCGGTCACCCGGCAGGGACTAACGCTCGTCCCGCTTTCACTCTATTTCAACGGCCGCGGGCGAGCCAAGATCGAGCTGGCGCTCGCGCGGGGCAAGAAGGTGCATGACAAGCGCGAGACCATGAAGGAACGGGACTGGAAGCGTGAGCAGCAGCGGTTGCTCCGGCACAATGGCTGAGCCCCGCTCCGGATCGGGGCGGATGCGTTGGCTGACCCGCCATATTCCGACGCGCGACACGATTCACGAATATCGCCTGCTGCGCCCGTTCTCGCACCATCTCACGCACCCCTCGCTATGGCGAATGAGCCGCCGCTCGGTCCCCCGTGGAGTCGCTGTCGGGCTGTTCGTCGCGATCATCATGCCGTTCATGCACACGGTCATCGCCGCGCTGCTCGCAATCCCGACGCGGGCGAACGTGGCGGTCGCCGCTGTCATTACACTCGTGGTGAACCCTCTCACGATGGGGCCGATGTATTATGCGGCCTATCACATTGGCGCCTGGGAACTGCATCATGACAGCCGTCTCGTCGACCCCGACGCGGCCGCTCAGATCTCGGGTGAGCTCAGCCGCCTGCTCTTCTGGGTGCATCACGCATCGGGGCCGATCGCGGTCGGGATCCTGACCATGGCCGTGCTCGCCGCTTCTTTGGGCTATCTCGCCGCGTCGCTGGCGTGGGGATTCTGGTCGCGCACCAAATGGCGGCAGCGGCGGCAGGCGCGGAGGGTCGGTTGAACCGGGTCGCCCTTCGTCGAAATTGCGGTTGCGTCAATTGTCGCAGGCGCGCTTGCATTCGCGCCTTGTGACTAACTAAGGATAAGTATCTGTTTGGAGGGGACTGTGATGGTCAGGTTTTTCGCGCTCGCTCTAGCTTCAACCGCGGTCGTCGCCCTTAGCCAGGTCGCCGATGTCGCGGCGATTGCGCAACCCGCATCTGCCGCGAAGCCGCAATATGGCAGCTTCGGTTTCGACACGGCCGGAATGGACAAGAGCGTCGCGCCCGGCGACGACTTCTTCGACTATGCGAACGGCACGTGGATCAAGAACACGGCCATTCCGCCGGACAAGGCCCGCTACGGCATGTTCAACGTGCTCGACGATCTGTCGAAAGAGCGTACGCGCCAGATCATCGACGAGCAGACGAAGAATCCGAACAGCAAGATCGGCAACGCCTATCTGAGCTTCATGGATCAGGCCGCGATCGAATCGAAGGGCCTGACTCCGCTCGACCCATGGCTCAACCAGATCCGCGGCCTCAAGAGCAAGGCCGGCCTGGCGAAGCTGTACGCCGACGGCGAGAAGATCGGCGTCGGTGCGCCGTTCCGAATGTTCGTCGCGCAGGATCGCAAGAACCCGAACAGCTACATCCTCTCGATGTCGCAGGGCGGCATCGGGATGCCCGACCGCGATTATTATCTCTCGGCGGATCCGAGGCAGGTCGAGACGCGGGCGAAATACGTGCAGCATCTGACGAACGTCCTGACGCTCGCCGGGGAGAAAAATGCCGCCGCGCGAGCGCAGGCGATCCTCGCTTTCGAAACGCGGATCGCGAAAGCGCAATGGGCCCGCTCCGAGAGCCGCGACGCGACCAAGACGTACAACAAGATGAGCCTCGCGCAGCTATCAAAGCTCGCTCCGGGATTCGCGTTCGCCGAGCTCGTCCATGATTCGGGCGCCCGTGCGAACCAGGTCATCGTCGCTCAGCCCAGCGCCTTCACCGGCGAAGCGGCGGCAATCGCGCACGCGCCTTTGCCGGTCCTGAAAGACCAGCTGCTCGTGCGGTCGATCGACGCTTATGCGTCCTATCTGCCCAAGCGCTTCGACGACGAGCGGTTCAGCTTCTTCGGCACCGCCCTGAACGGGGTTCCGCAGCAGGAGGCGCGCTGGAAGCGCGGGGTCGACTTCACCGTCAACACCTTGGGCGACGACGTCAGCAGGCTCTACGTCGCACGCTATTTCCCGCCGGCGACGAAAGCGGCCGCCGATACCTTGGTCCACAACCTGATCGCGGCAATGGACCGGCGCATCGACAAGCTCGACTGGATGAGCCCCGCGACCAAGGCGAAAGCGCACGCCAAGCTCGCCGCCTTCACGCCCCAGATCGGCTATCCGACCAGGTGGCGTGACATGAGTGGGCTGGTCATCAAGCGCGACGACCTGGTCGGGAACGCGATGCGCGCGGCAAGGTTCGAGCACGCGTATAATATCGGCAAGCTCGGCGGTCCGATCCGCCGCTGGGAGTGGGGCATGACTCCGATGGAGATCAACGCCTACTCCAACTTCGGGATGGTCGAGATCGTCTTCCCGGCCGCGATCCTGCAGCCGCCCTTCTTCGACCCGAATGCCGACGCGGCAGTAAATTACGGCGGCATCGGCGCGGTGATCGGCCACGAGATGAGCCATCAGTTCGACGACCAGGGCGCGAAATACGACCTCACCGGCAAGCTGATCGACTGGTGGACCCCGGGCGACAGCAAGGAATTCCACGCTCGGCTCGACAAATACGAGCAGCAAATCGATTCCTACGAACCGCTTCCGGGCATGCACGTGAACGGCAAGCTGACGATGGGCGAGAATGTCGCCGACCTCGCCGGCCTGACCGTTGCGCACGACGCCTACATCGCCTCGCTCCACGGTGCCCCGCCGCCAGTGATCGACGGCTTCACCGCCGACCAGCGCTTTTACCTCGGCTGGGCCCAGGTGTGGCGTTGCGAAGAGCGCCCGGCGGCGCTTCGCACGCAGCTGCTCACCGACCCGCACTCGCCGTGCAAGGTGCGCTCGAGCGTCGTCCGCAACATGGATCCCTGGTATTCGGCATTCGGGGTCAAGCCCGGGCAGAAGCTGTACCTGGCGCCCGCCGATCGCGTGCGCATCTGGTAGCCTGACGCACATCTGGTAGCATGGGCGGCCAAGCCCATGCTGTACCAGGAGCTGCCCGCAATCGATTCAACGCCCATCGACGGATGGGGCCGATGGCTCGCGCCCGCCCTGATCGTCGCTGCCGCCGTTACCGCCGCGGTTCTGCTGCTCCTCGCCGGGCAGCCCCTGATCGCGGCATTGCTTTTTGTTGCCGGCCTCGGGGGTGGCGCCTTCGCCTATGTCCGGGGCGCAGCGCCCGCGGTGCCGGTTGAGCCGCTCGCTGTCGGACCGGATTACGGGCTTCTCGGATCGGCACTGGGGCTTAGTGCCGATCCCGTGACGCTGACCACTGGCGAAGGATCCGTGCTGCTCATCAACGATGCCTATCGCGACCGTTTCGGGGGCGCTCGGCCTCCGCTCGAACTCGCTGCGACCGACGATGCCCGTCGCGGGCTCGAGCTTGCCCAAACCATGGCGTGGCGCGACGGTGCGGGCTGCGTCGCCGGCATCGAAACGGACTCGGGAACGTCACCCGTTGAGGTCGAGCGAGTGGGTGCGAACGACGAATTCCTGCTGTGGCGGTTCGTCAGGCCGGGTTCGCCCGATCCGGTGACCTCGGCGGCGAACCGGTTGCGCGGCCGGGCCGGCGATTTGCTCAGCCGCGCCGGAGTGCTTGCCGCCTTCGTTGATCCTCAGGGGAGGATCCTCGCCCACAACCGCCTTTTCGAAGCGCGGGCCTTGACCGCCGGCGAGGCAGGCGGTCAGCCGAAGTTGATCGACCTCGTCAAGGAGACGGGGGAGGAAGCCCACGTCCAGCTTACGGCCGAAGGTGAGACCGGCCGGCGGCTGCGCGCGGTGCTGGTGCCGCTCGATCCGCCCGGCCCCGCCGATTATGGCAATTTCTACCTGTTCGACAGCCCCGACACGCTGCCGATGTCGAGCTCATCGCATCTGCAAACGTTGCTGGACATGCTGCCGATCGGGCTGGCGCTCGTCGATGGCGACGGCCGCTTCCTGACCATGAACCACGCCTTCTTCCAAGCAGCGGGGATCAAGGGTTCGACCATGCCGGTCTATCCCGGCGACCTCGTCGTCAAGGACGACAAGGCGGCCGTGGCCGACGCGGTGCGGAGGAATGCGAGGGGCCCCGCCATGTCCGGCGATCTCGCCGTTCGGCTCGTGGGGCAGCCGACCGAGCCCGTGGCGTTGACGATCGCGGGCCTGCGCGGTCTCGGCGATGCCGCGGTCCTTCTGCTGCTCAAGGACAATAGCGAGGAGGCGAAGCTGAAGCGCCAGGTCGCCCAGGCGACCAAGATGCAGGTGGTGGGACAGCTCGCCGGCGGCGTAGCGCACGACTTCAACAATATCCTGACTGCGATCATCGGTCATTGCGACCTCATGCTGATGCGGCACACGCCCGGCGACATCGATTATGACGACATCCAGCAGATCAAGTCGAACTCGAACCGCGCCGCGGGGCTGACTCGTCAGCTTCTCGCCTTCTCGCGCCAGCAGACGCTGCGGCCGCAGGTGCTGCAGCTTCCGGACGTCGTCTCCGAAGTATCGCACCTCCTGAAGCGCCTGCTCGGCGAGACGGTCGAGCTGGTGGTGAAGCACGGCCGCAACCTGGGGCCTATACGGGCCGACCCCGGCCAGCTGGAGCAGGTAATCATCAACCTTGCGGTCAATGCACGCGACGCGATGGTCCCCAAGGGCGGCGGAACGCTCACCATCCAGACCTATTCGGTGAATTCCAACCAGGTCGCGGAGCTGGGATCCGATATCCTTCCGATCGCCGACTATAGCGCGCTGTCCGTGACCGACACCGGGAGCGGCATCGCGCCCAATGTGCTCGGCAAGATTTTTGAGCCCTTCTTCACGACCAAGGAAGTGGGCAAGGGGACGGGGCTTGGTCTTTCGACGGTCTACGGCATCGTCAAGCAGTCCGGCGGCTTCATCTTCGCGGATTCGAAGGTCGGGGAGGGGACGCGGTTCGTGATCTACCTTCCGGTCCATCGCGAAGAAGCGGCGGCCGGTCGGTCGCGCAGGGCGCCAAAGGCGAAGAAAGACGAACTTTGGGGCAGCGGGACCGTGTTGCTCGTCGAGGACGAGCCGACTGTACGAACCGTCGCCGAGCGCGCGCTAACCAGGCACGGATACAAGGTGTTGACCGCAGACAGCGGTGAAGAGGCGCTGGACATTCTCGGCCGGGGCGACCCGATCGACCTGTTGATCAGCGACGTGGTGATGCCCGGGATGGACGGGCCGGCCGTCGTCCGTGAGGCGCGCAAGAGCCGTCCGGACCTCAAAATCCTCTTCATGTCCGGCTATGCCGAGGAGCAGCTGAGGAAGTCGATCGATATCGAAAACGTCAATTTCCTGCCCAAGCCCTTCTCCGTGATTGAGCTGGCGGAAGCGGCGCGCCGGGCAGTCGGCACCAAATAAGCACTTTGCGCTTTTCCGCGCGCACTTTATGCGATGGTCGCCATGGTCCAGGCGCGTTCAATCCTGATCGTTGAGGATGAGCCTCTGATCGCAATGATGCTCGAGGATTTTCTCGATTCGCTCGGTCACAAGGTTCAGAGCACCTGCGAAACCGTCCAATGTGCGCTCGAGGAAGTCGAGAAGGGCGGCTTCGATCTCGCGATTCTCGACGTCAACCTCAAGGGCGAGAACGTCTGGCCCGTGGCGACCAAGCTGCGCGAGAAAAAGGTGCCGTTCGTGATCGCGACCGGCGGACACGTCGATCCGCCGCCGCCGGAGTTCAATGACGCGCCGGTGATTGAAAAGCCCTATACGGTCGACCGCGTGACCCCGGCGATCGAGGCGGCGATCGCGCAATAAGCGGCGCCAGTCAGACCGTCTCTCACGAATGTTCGGATTCCAGTCCCAGCTGATCTTCCCGACGCACGCGGTGGCGCCGCCGGGCCCTTGGCCTGCGGGAGCCGAACCTCTTTCGCTCGAATCGGGTGACGGAACCGATCTGGTCGGGATCCACATACCGCCCGACGAAGCGCCGGGGGAACGGACCTTGATCCTCGGCTTCGGCGGAAATGCATGGAACGCGCAGGACGTCGCCGAGTATCTTCACGAGCTGTTTCCCCGCAAGGACGTGGTCGCTTTCCATTACCGCGGCTACACGCCGTCGCGGGGTTCACCGTCTGCCGAGGCGCTGATTGCCGATGCTCCGCTCATCTATGATTTCGCAATCGGCTGGCTGAAACCTCGTCGCGTGATCGCGGTCGGCTTCAGCATCGGCAGCGGGATTGCGGCCGTCCTAGCCGCCACCCGCCGGCTGGACGGGTTGATCCTGGTTACGCCCTTCGATTCGCTCAAGGCGGTGGCGCAGTCGATGGTCCCGTGGGCGCCGATCGGTCCGTTCTTCGAGCATGAGATCGACGCCGCATCTGCGCTGGAGAAAGTTTCTGCGCCGGTCGCGATCATCGCCGCGGAACGGGATGAGGTGGTGCCCGCGAAACGTACAGAAGCGCTGCGGCCGCACGTGCGCACGCTGGTTTTCGACCGGACGATTGCTGCGGCCGGGCATAACGACATCTATGCGCGGTCGGACTTCCACGACGCGATGCACGAGGCGTTCGACCGTCTCAAACTGTGACAGTCATGCCCTTGCCTGTGGCCAAGGCCCCATCCATATTCTTGAAATGAAACGATCAATCGGCTGCGGGATACGTTAACCGACCTGCAGAGTTGATTGTGGCATAAAGCGGGCTAGCATGCCCAGGATAGGACGGTCGTTCGCGGCCGAGATGCAAGGACGGGAATGACCAAGCTTTCAGGCGGCGACAGCAAGAGCACGCTCTACTGCTCGTTCTGCGGCAAGTCGCAGCACGAGGTGAGGAAGCTCATCGCCGGGCCGACGGTGTTCATCTGCGATGAATGCGTCGAGCTGTGCAACGACATTATCCGCGAGGAATCGAAGTCCGCGCTGGTCAAGACCCGCGACGGCGTCCCGACTCCGTCGGAGATCTGCAAGGTCCTCGACGACTATGTGATCGGCCAGGACCGCGCCAAGCGGGTCCTCTCGGTCGCGGTCCACAACCACTACAAGCGGCTGTCCCACGGCAGCAAGGCCGGCAATGACGTCGAGCTCGCCAAATCGAACATCCTGCTCATCGGGCCCACCGGCTGCGGCAAGACGTTGCTCGCGCAGACGCTCGCACGGATCCTCGACGTGCCGTTCACAATGGCAGATGCGACGACGCTCACCGAGGCCGGCTATGTCGGCGAGGACGTCGAGAACATCATCCTCAAGCTGCTCCAGGCTTCCGACTATAATGTCGAGAAGGCGCAGCGGGGGATCGTCTACATCGACGAGATCGACAAGATTAGCCGCAAATCCGACAATCCATCGATCACCCGC
>DATNFJ010000016.1:0-58229 GCA_035606455.1 Sphingomicrobium sp. | reverse complement strand
CCTCGGAGTCGCCATCACGCTCTTCGCGAGCCTGGTGCAGGATTATCTGACCGCGCATGGCTGGCTCGACGAGGCCGACCGCGGCCGCTTCGTGGCTTTGATCGGCGATGCCGAGCTCGACGAGGGCAATGTCTACGAGGCGATCATCGAGGGGGCGAAGCACGACGTCCGCAACCTGTGGTGGATCGTCGACTACAACCGCCAGAGCCTTGACGCGACCAGCGCCGACCGCATGTTCGAGCGGTTCGACGAGATTTTCCGCAGCTGCGGCTGGCGCGTGGTCGAGCTTCGCTACGGCAAGCGGCTGCGACGAGCGCTCGACGGCAATGCGGCACTGAAGAATTGGTTCGAGACGCTGTCCAATGCCGAGCTGTCTGCGCTTCACTACCAGGGCGGCGCGGCGTGGCGTGCGCGGATCGAAACCGATGTCGGGAAGCAGGCAACGGCGTTCCTGAAGGAGCAGGACGACGACGCCCTCGCCTCGCTGTTCACCGACCTCGGCGGCCACTGCATGGAGACTTTGGTCGAAGCGTTCGACGCGGCGCAGGATGACGTCCCGACCCTCTTCATCGCCTGGACGATCAAGGGCTTCGGCCTGCCCTTCGCCGGGCACAAGGACAATCACGCCGGCCTCATGAACCCGACGCAGATGGCCGCGCTGCGCGAAAGCATGGGCGTTCGCGAAAGCCACGAGTGGGAGCCGTTCGAAGGCGTCGGCGGCAATGCGCGGCCCGGCGTCGAAGCATTGCTCGAGCGAACGCGCATCGCTCAGGAGAAACGCAGCCGCGCCTTCGGCACCGTCGCCATTCCGAACATCCCCGCACCCACGGGCGAAGAGCAATCGACCCAGGCCGCGTTCGGCCGCATCCTGCTCGACCTCTCGAAAGCTGGAGGTGAGCTCGCGGACCGCATCGTCACCACCTCGCCCGACGTCACCGTGTCGACCAACCTCGGCGCCTGGGTGAACCAGCGCGGCCTCTTCCGCCGCAGCGCCATGCCCGACGTTTTTGCGCAGACAAAGATTGCCTCGGCGCAAAAATGGGGCGGCGGCAACAATGGACAGCATGTCGAGCTCGGCATCGCCGAATCGAACCTGTTCCTGATGCTCGCCGCCGCCGGACTTTCCGGCGACCTGTTCGGCCAGCGGCTGTTCCCGATCGGAACCCTCTACGACCCGTTCATCGCGCGAGGCCTCGATGCACTCAACTACGCCTGCTACCAGGACGCGCGCTTCCTGCTCGTCGCGACTCCGAGTGGGATCACTCTCGGCCCCGAAGGCGGCGCGCACCAGTCGATCAACCCGCCGCTGATCGCGCTCGGACAGCCGGGCCTGCGCCACTACGAGCCCGCATTCGCCGACGAGCTCGCGGCGATGATGGAGCACGCCGTCCGGCTGATCGACGACCCCGCCGGCGAAAGCACCTACCTGCGCCTCTCCACGCGAAGCATCCGCCAGGTCGAGCGCTCCGACGACAGCTGGCGCGACGGCGCGCTGAACGGCGGCTACTGGCTGTGCGAGCCGGCGCCGAACGCCGAAGCGGCGATCGTCGCCATGGGCGCGGTGATGCCCGAAGCGCTCGCCGCCTGGGAGGAGCTGCGCGAGGACGTGCCGGGCCTGGGGCTGCTCGCGATCACCTCGCCGGATCTCCTCCACCGCGGCTGGACCGCGGCCCAGGCAGGGCGCTGGGGCGGGGAACGCAAGCCGAGCCATGTCGAGCAGCTGCTGTCGCGCCTTTCGCCGCGCGCGGGCCTCGTCACCATCGCCGACTCCGCGCCCGCCGCCCTCTCCTGGCTGGGCGGAGTCCTCGGCCAGCGCGTCGCTCCTCTCGGGGTCGAGAAGTTCGGCCAGACCGGCAATCTTGCCGACCTCTACGCCGCCTATCGCATCGACGGAGACGCCATCACCGAGGCCGCGGCGGAAATCCTGCTTCCATTCAACGCCTAAAATCTTTTCTTTACCGTGATCGTTTATTGCCCCGCGCGTGTCCGATTATCGAGACGATGAGGAGCTTCGGCTGCGCCTCGCGCGGGAGCTCGAGCATGTGCGCCACATGCTCGACGAGATGGGCGAGGAGCTCTCGGCCGATCTCGAGGTCCTCATGCGCCATGGAGTCTCGCTTCAGACGGTCGATATCGCCGGCCAGATCCTCGGCCACATCGCCAACATCGTGCGCGCCGACGACTGCGACGCTGCCGTAGAACGCATCGGCATGTGCGAGCTTCGGGCGCGGCTGGAGAAACAGGCCGTGGGCTGACTTGGCAATGACGGCGGCGCTCGCCTAAGGCGGTCTGATGGCTGGGCGCTATTTCGAAGAATGGCAGGTCGGCGACCGCGTGCAGCACCAGCTGACGCGCACCGTGACCGAGACCGACAACCTGCTGATCACCACGCTGACTCACAACCCGCAGCCGCTGCATCTCGACTACGAGGCCGCGGCGAAGACGGAATTCAAGAAACCGCTAGTCAACAGCTGCTTCACTTTCAGCCTGCTGGTCGGCGTCAGCGTTCACGATACGACGTTCGGAACGCTCGTCGCCAACCTCTCCTACGACAAGGTGGTGTTCCCCAAGCCGGTATTCGCCGGCGACACGCTGCATTGCGAAAGCGAGTGCGTTGCGCTCCGCGAAAGCAAGTCGCGACCGAACGCCGGCATCGTCACCTGGGCGCTGCGCGCCTTCAACCAGCGCGATGAGCTGGTGTGCGAGATGACGCGCACGGCGCTGATCCAGAAGCGCCCCGCCTGATGCAGCCGCGCTCCTGGCTCTTCGTTCCCGCGGACAGCGAGAAGAAGATCGCCAAGGCCCTCGACAGCGATTCCGACGCAATCATCTTCGATCTCGAGGACAGCGTCGCTCCGGCGAACAAGGGTGCGGCGCGCGACATCCTCAAGAACCTGCCCCAGCGGACCGAACGCCCGCAATTGTGGGCGCGAATCAATCCGCTCGGCAGCGAATTCCACCGCGAGGACCTGCACCTCATCGGCCTTGCCGACTTGCACGGGATCGTCCTCCCCAAGGCTGAAAGCGGCGCGGACGTCGTCCAGCTCGCGCACCGCACCGGGAATATCCCCATCCACGCGATCGTGACCGAGACTCCGGCGAGCCTGTTCGGAATGCTTTCCTACCGCGACCCGAAGTCGCCGCTCGTCGCGATGAGCTGGGGCGCGGAGGACCTGTCGGCGGCGCTCGGCGCCTCGTCCAAATATGATTCGGACGGCAGCCTCAGCTTCACCTACCGGCTGGCGCGTTCGCTGTGCCTCGCGGGCGCAGTCGCCGCTGGCGCGCAGCCGGTCGACGGGATCTTCGCGGACTTCAAGGACGAAAAAGCGCTGCGCGCCGAAGCGGACGCTGCGCGGCGCGAGGGCTTCACCGGCAAGCTCGCGATCCACCCCGCGCAGGTACCTGTGATCAATGCCGCGTTCACGCCGTCCGGCGAAGATGTGCGCCACGCCGAGGAGATCGTCGCCGCATTCGAAGCGCATCCCGATGCCGGCGTGCTGTCGGTCGGCGGCCGGATGGTCGATCGGCCGCATCTCGTTCAGGCGCGGCGCGTTCTGGAAAGAGCAGCCAGGGAGTAAAGCTGAAAATGGCCGAAGCCGTGCACCCAGTTCCGACGGACTTTCACGCACGCATCGGCCCGATACAGCTCGCCGAGCTCAACGACCTCGCCGCTTCCGATACCGACCGCTTCTGGCTCGACCAGGCGCGCCGGCTGACCTGGAACACCTTCCCGCAGAAAGCCGGCGACTGGTCGTTCGACGAAGCCGATTTCCACATCCGGTGGTACGCCGACGGCGAACTCAACCTCTCGGTCAATTGCCTGGACCGCCATCTCGCCGAGCACGGCGACCGGACTGCGCTCATCTTCGAACCCGACGAGCCTGGCCACGGTCACCGCTGGACCTACCGCGAGCTGTACGAGGAGACGTGCCGCTTCGCGAACCTGCTCAAGCAGCGCGGCGTCGAGCGCGGCGACCGGGTGATGATCTACATGCCGATGATCCCCGAGGCGGCGGCGGCGATGCTCGCGTGCGCCCGGATCGGCGCCATTCACTCCGTCGTGTTCGGCGGCTTCTCGCCCGAGAGCCTGCACGGCCGGATCGTCGATTGCGACGCCCGCGCGGTGATCACCGCCGACGAAGGCGTGCGCGGCGGCAAGAAGATCCCGCTGAAGCGCAACGTCGACGCGGCGCTGGAGGAGCGCGACGTCGAAACGGTGATCGTCGTCACCCGGACGGGCGCTGACGTTCCGATGAAGGACGGCCGCGACATCCGTTTTTCAGACCATCGCGACCGGCTTTCGACCGATTGCAACCCCGAGATCATGAAGGCGGAAGACCCGCTGTTCATCCTCTACACATCGGGATCGACCGGGAAACCCAAGGGCGTGGTCCACACCACCGGCGGATATGCAGTCTGGGCCGCGACCACGTTCGACTGGATCTTCGATTATCGTCGGGACGATATCTTCTGGTGCACCGCCGACATCGGCTGGATCACCGGGCACAGCTATGTCGTCTACGGGCCGCTCGCGATGGGCGCGACGAGCGTGATGTTCGACGGCGTCCCCAATTACCCGGACTTCAGCCGCTTCTGGGAGACGGTCGACCGCCTGGGCGTGACGATCTTCTACACCGCGCCGACCGCGATCCGGGCACTGATGCGCGAAGGCGAGGAACCGGTGAAGCGCTATAGCCGCAAGTCTATCCGCCTGCTCGGAACCGTGGGCGAACCGATCAACCCCGAAGCGTGGGAATGGTATTGGCGGGTGGTCGGCGACGGCCGCTGCCCGGTGGTCGACACCTGGTGGCAGACGGAGACAGGCGGGATTCTCATCTCCCCCTTCCCCGGCGCGACAGAGATGAAGCCGGGCTCGGCGACCAAACCGCTGCCGGGCATCGTGCCGGTGCTGGTCGACCCCAATCACAACGTCCTTGAAGGACCCGCGAGCGGCAATCTCTGCCTCGCCGCGTCGTGGCCGGGGCAGATGCGCGCGGTCTGGGGCGACGAACAGCGCTTCTTCGAGACCTATTTCAAGGCCTATCCCGGCCTCTATTTCACCGGCGACGGCTGCCGCCGTGACGAGGACGGCTATTACTGGATCACGGGCCGCGTCGACGACGTGATCAACGTCTCCGGTCACCGGATCGGCACGGCCGAAGTCGAAAGCGCGCTCGTCGCCCACCCCAAGGTCGCCGAAGCGGCGGTCGTCGCGTTTCCGCACGACATCAAGGGGCAGGCGATCTATGCGTTCGTTACGCTGGTCGCGGGCGAAGAAGGAAACGATGCGCTCGCGAACGAATTGAAGCAGACCGTCCGCAAGGAAATCGGAGCGCTCGCGGTGCCTGACAAAATCCACTTCACGCCTGCGCTTCCCAAGACCCGCTCGGGCAAGATCATGCGCCGGATTCTGCGCAAGATCGCCGAGGGCGCGACCGACGGTTTCGGCGATGTCTCCACGCTCGCCGATCCGACGATCGTGGATGCGTTGCTCGCGGGCCGCCAGTGAAGGGGGTGACAGCGCTTCTTGCGCTCTCGATCGCCGGCGCCGCACCCGCGGCGGACCCGAAGCTCGACATGCTCGCCTTCTTCACCGGCCACACGCATGCCGACAATGTCATCAAGATCGCACTCCACGGGCCGCACAAGCTGATCGTCGACAGTGTCGGCGGGCGCAACAAGGAAGGCCAGTTCGTGCTGATCGACACGGTGCAGGAAGAGGGAAAGCCGGTGCGCAAGCGCACATGGGTCATGCACCCGGACGGGCCGAACCATTTCACCGGCAGCCTCAGCGATGCGAGCAGCCCCGTCGACGTGACTGTCAGCGGCAACAGCGCGACGATCCGCTACGTGATGAAGGATGGCGGGATGAAGGTGGAGCAGGACATCCAGCTGCGGCCCGACGGAACGGTCGCCAACCACGTGATCGCGAAAAAGTTCGGCCTTAAGTTCGCGCAGGTCGACGGCACCATCCGCAAGCTGGACTGATGCGCGAGCGCTGCTAGGCTCGGCAGCGGGAGGGGCGGCATGGCGACGGTCGCGAAGGTCCACGAACACAGGTCCTGGTCGATGGCGCGGGTCGTCATCGCATCGTCGGCGGGCACGGCCTTCGAATGGTACGACTTCTTCATCTTCGGAAGCCTGGCGCCGGTCATCGGCAAGATTTTCTTCGCCGGGCTCGACCCCACCCCTGCGCTGATCGCCGCGCTCGCGCTGTTCGCCGCCGGCTTCGCGTTCCGCCCGCTCGGCGCCCTGATCTTCGGAGTTGTCGGCGACCGCCTCGGCCGCAAGGGCGCATTCCTGATCACGGTTAGCCTGATGGGCCTTTCGACGTTCCTGATCGGCTTCCTTCCGACTTATGCGCAGGCCGGGACCCTTGGGCCCACGTTGCTGATCGTGCTTCGAATCCTCCAGGGAATCGCGCTCGGCGGCGAATATGGCGGCGCTGCGATCTACGTCGCCGAACATGCGCCGAACGACAAGCGCGGCGCATCGACCGGGTGGATCCAATCGTCCGCCTCGTTCGGGCTGCTTGCCGCGCTGCTGGTGATCTACTGGACTCGCGCGGCGGTCGGCGAGGACGCATTCGCGACCTGGGGCTGGCGCATCCCCTTTCTCGTCTCGGCGGTGCTGCTCGCGGCTTCGGTGTGGATGCGCGCCAAGCTCGCGGAAAGCCCGCATTTCGCGCGGCTTCAGGAAGAAGGAGACGTCAGCCGAACCCCGCTGCGCGAATCCTTCACCCGCTGGCGCAGCGTCAAGAAGGTGCTGATCGCCTTCTTCGGTATCATGTGCGCGCAGGGCGCCGTCTGGTATTTCACCTTCTTCTATTTGCAGGTGTTCCTCGAAAAATCGCTCGGCGTTCCGGCGGCGACCAAGGACCTGCTGCTCATCGTCATGACCGTGGTCAGCGCGCCGCTCTACGTCTTCTTCGGCTGGCTGAGCGACCGCAATGGACGCAAGTTCGTGATGGTCGGCGGAATGCTGCTTGCGCTCGTCCTTTATTTTCCCGCGTCGCACTGGATAGCGGCAGCCGCCAACCCGGCGCTGGTCGAGGCGCAGCGCGACACGCCGGTAATCGTCGTCACGGACCCAAGCACCTGCTCGGTCCAGTTCGATCCCGTCGGAACGGCGAAGTTCACCAGCGCCTGCGACATCGCCAAGAGCACGTTGGTGACGAGGGGAATCTCGTTCACCACGCGCCCATCGCCGGGCGGCGCGACAGCAGTCATCATCGGCACCGAGGCGGTGCCCGTCCCGAGCGGCGACGCTCTTTCGGGGGCTGATCTGAAGGCGCTGAAAACGAAGACCGCCGCCGCGATCGGCTCGGAACTTCAGTCCGCCGGCTATCCCAGGAGCGCCGACCCGGGCCACGCCAACATGACCCTGCTCATCGTCCTGCTGCTCGCGTTCGTGGTCGCCTCGACCGCGCTATACGGACCGCAGGCCGCGGCGCTTGTCGAGATGTTCCCGACGCGCATCCGCTACACCGCCATGTCCTTCCCCTACCATGTCGGTACCGGCTGGGTCGGCGGCTTCCTGCCCGTCACCAGCTTCGCCATCGTGGCGATCACCGGCAACATCTATGCGGGCCTGTGGTACTCGGTGATCTTCACCGGCATTTCCGTCGTGGTGTCGCTGCTGTTCCTCAAGGAAACCGCGGGTCGGCGGCTGGAAGAGGTCTAGTTCCTCCCTACCAGCGCAGCTGGTGGGGAGGGGAACCAGCGAAGCTGCTGGAGGGGTAACTGGCGCCGGCGCCGAGGAATTAGGGACACCAGTGAATGTCGATGGGCTGGTCGACTTCGGCGAGCACCCGGCCGATCGGCAGCTTCGAGCTCTGCCCGTCGGCGATCGCCTGCTCGAGCAGCGCGCGCTTCTCGTCGCCGGTGATGACGATGAGGATCGTTCGCGCCGAGAGGATCGCCGCCCGGGTCAGGGTGACTCGCGGCACGGGCGCGTCGGCCGGCAGGGGGTCGGGCATGACTCCGATCGCTCGCCGCGCCTTGGGAGCATCGAGCGCCGTCTGCAGGTCCGGACCGGCGAAGATCGATGCCGCGTGGCCATCAGCGCCCATCCCGAGCCACACGAGGTCCGGCGGCCACGGAAGGTCCTGAAGCCGCGCATCCGCGGCGTTGCCGGCGAGCTTGTAGTCACCGGCCGCTTCGCTGGTCAGCGGAACCACGCGCGCGCCAAGCGGGAGGAACGCGCGCGCGATCTCCCGCACATTGGAAAGCTCGCTGTCGACAGCGACCAGCCGGTCGTCGGTCGGGACGATTGTCACCTTCTTCCACGGCAGCTTCTGCTGCGCGAGGCGCGTGTAGACCGCGGGCCCGGTCCTTCCGCCGGGAATCGCGATCAGCGACGCATCTCTGGCGTCAACCGCGCTTTCGATGATGAATCCGACATCACCCGCGACCGCGTCGGCGAGTTCGTCGCGGGAGTCATACTCCCACCATTCTGCTTCGATCATGCGATTCCCTTGCGAACTATCGCGGCGCTCGTTGCGCGTATCCGAACCATCCTGCAACCGCTTGTCCGCTGCGATTGACTGCCGGCCGAAACCGCAACCGGTCGTGCGCGAGGTTGCACATCGCTCCGTCGATTGTCGCGACTCCCGATCCGCGGATGATGTCGCAGGCGATGACATAGCCGCGGGGATCGACGCGAAGGCGAAGGAAAACGGTCGCACCCTGAGGCCATTGCTCGATCAGCCCGCTCGGGAAGTCGCGTCCGGTCAGCACCGGAGTGACCAGGTGCGGCGGCTCGGCAATGCCGTTATCCCCGCCGCCGCCCGGCCCGTTCCCGCCGTTGCCACTGCCGGTGCCGGTTCCGACTCCGCCCGCGCCGGTGCCGGGGCCCGGACGGTCGGAGGCGCCTTGAGTCGACGCCGTCCCTTGCCGCGGGGTTTCGCTGGCGGCGATCTGCGGCAGGGGCGGCACCACGATCCTGGGCTTGGGCACCTGGACCGGAGTCGCCTGGCTGCGGATGTTCGGCGGCGCCGATCCGCCCTCTTTTTCCTTGGGCTTGGGCCGCTGCTTCTGTTGCGGAGGCGGAAGCGGAGGCGGCGGCGGGGGCTGGGCCAGGTCGAACGCGCGCAAGATGCTCTCGGCCCCCGGCACGTCCATCCGCGGCGACAGGTTCAGCAGCATGAGCAGCAGGACGCCATGCACCGCGACGACCGCGGCAATCGCCGCGCTCCGGTCCCTGCTGCCGATGTGCGTCCGGTAGGCCACGGCCGGTCAACGCCAAGCTGCCCATGCCGTTGCGAGTCGCGCCAATCACGAAAAAGCGCCGGCCGGGAACGAGCCGGCCGACGCTGTTCGCGGATTCCAGCTGCTGTTAGCGGTGCGCTCTGCTCTTGCGGCCGCCGCCGTGGCTGGCCTTGCCGCCCTTGCTGGCGATCTCACGCTGCTTCGCCGGGTCCATGGCCGCGAATCCCCGCTTCGACCGTCCGCTCCTGTTTGTAGCCATATCGATTTCTCCAAATGCCGGTTGGCGCTTCAAAAACGCCGGACCCCGTCCCCCGGTTCATATTGCTGATGGAGATTAGGAACGGCCGTTCTCGTGCCGCTCGAACATGAATAGACGATGGCAAATTTGTTCCGGTCGCGGAACCCGCTGCCGCGCCTGTGGATTGAGCAGCCCGGCAGGATTTTCCCAGATCGTCCGGAGGCCCTGCGACTCGAACAGGGGGCGTAATGCGGCGAGTAACCACCGCAGTCAGCACGGTCGGCGTTCTCGTCGCTGCGAGCGCACTAGCCGCATGCAACAAGACGCCGACAGCCCGTTCCACCGGACCGCAGATCTACGCGCCGATCGTCGGCGGGCCGCACGCGCTTCCCCCTGCCGCGGCAGCGCCCGCGGACGACGGCAACTGGACGATGCCGGGCAAGAATTATGCGCAGACCCGCTTCTCCGCGCTCAACCAGATCACGCCGGCGAACATCGGCAAGCTGTCGCTCGCCTTCACGTTCTCGACCGGCACGACGAAAGGCTTCGAAGCGCCGCCGCTGGTCGTCAACGGCACGATGTACATCATCACGCCGTTCCCCAATTACCTCTACGCGCTCGACCTGACGAAGCCCGGCGCTCCGACGAAATGGATGTTCAAGCCGAAGCCGGCTGCGGCTTCGCAGGGCGTCGCCTGCTGCGACGTGGTCAATCGCGGCGCCGTCTACGATAACGGCAAGATCTTCTTCAACACGCTCGACGGCCAGACCTTCGCGGTCGACTCGAACACGGGCCAGATGGCGTGGCACACGCAGCTCGGCGACATTCAGAAGGGTGAGACCATCACCATGGCGCCGCTGGTCGCCGACGGCAAAGTCATCGTCGGCGATTCAGGCGGGGAGATGGGCGTGCGCGGCTGGCTGGCCGCGCTCGACGAGGGCAGCGGCAGGGTCGTGTGGAAGGCCTACCACACCGGCCCCGACAAGGACGTGCTGATCGGACCGCGCTTCCATCCCTTCTATGCAATGGACCGCGGCAAGGACCTCGGGGTCAGCAGCTGGCCGCCCGATGCATGGAAGATCGGCGGCGCAAGCGCCTGGGGCTGGGTCAGCTACGATCCCGAAACCAAGCTCATCTTCTACGGCACTTCCAATCCCGGTCCGTGGAACCCGAGCCAGCGGCCCGGCGACAACAAGTGGTCCGCGGGCATTTTCGCGCGCGACGTCGATACCGGCCAGGCGGTTTGGTTTTACCAAAGCAGCCCGCACGATTTGTTCGATCACGACGACGTCAACGAGATCATTCTGGCCGACATCCCGTGGGGCAACGGGCGGCGGCCGGTGCTCTTCCATCCCGGCCGCAACGGCTATTTCTACGTGATCGACCGGCGGAGCGGCCAGGTGCTGAGCGCGACCCCTTACGGCTACATCAATTCCTCGAAAGGTGTGGACCTCCGAACCGGCCGCCTGGTCCCCGCCGCGGACAAGGAGCCGCAGCCGGGCCGGACTACGCGCGACATCTGCCCCGCCTCACCGGGTGCCAAGGACTGGAACCCGGCGGCGTTCAGCCCGATCACCGGGCTCGTCTACATCCCCCACATCAACCTTTGTCAGGACGAGGGCCACAGCGAAGCGAACTACATCTCCGGCACGCCCTACGTCGGCGCCGACGTGAAGATGTACGCCGGCCCCGGCGGCAACCGCGGCGTGTTCACCGCCTGGGACCCGATCCGCCATCGCGCGGTGTGGGAGATCAAGGAGGATTTGCCGCTGTGGAGCCCGGCGCTGGTGACCGCCGGCAACATCGTCTTCTACGGCACCATGGACGGCTGGTTCAAAGCCGTCGACGCGCGCAACGGCAAATTGCTGTGGCAGTTCAAGGCCGGAAGCGGAATCATCGGCCAGCCAATCAGCTACAAAGGTCCCGACGACCGCCAGTATATCGCGGTCATCGCCGGAGTCGGCGGCTGGGCCGGGGCCATCGTTTCGGCGAACATGGACCCGCACGATCCCACCGGCGCGCTCGGCTTCGTCAACGCGGTCAAGGACCTGCCGCTCAAGTCGATGGCGGGAGGCATTCTCTATGTCTTCACGCTTCCGCGCTAGCTGCATGCTCCTCCTCGCCGCTGCGGCGTTGACCGTGTCGGCGTGCAATCGGGAAGAGCATCACAGCCGCGCCAAGCCGATCGGCGAGAATATCCCCGCCGGTGCAAGCCCGCCGACCATCTTTCCCGGTGGCGGGTCACCCCCGCCGCTCGACGCTCGCGCGGCGCTCTACGACAACAACGCCAACGCCATCGGCAAGGGGCAGCAGCTGTTCATCCAGATGAACTGCGTTGGCTGTCACAGCCACGGCGGCGGCGGCATGGGACCGCCGCTCATCGACGACCAGTGGCGCTACGGCGGCCGCATCGACCAGATCGCCACGACCATCGCCGTGGGCCGCCCCAACGGCATGCCAGCGTGGCGCGGCAAGCTGACCGCCGACCAGATCTGGGACCTCGCCGCCTACGTCCGCTCACTGTCCGGCCTGCCGAGCAAGGACGCGGTGTCGAGCCGCTCCGAAGGAATGAGCGCGGGGACTCCGCAGACGCTCACGCCTCACGGCGAAATCTACAATTCGGACTCGGCGCAACAATGAGCGTTCGAGCGTCCGCAAAGGCCGCCGTCCTCCCGCTGCTGCTCGGCGCGTGCCAATACCAGCACTACCAGAGCGACTTCGGTGGCGCCGCGGTCGAGGATCGGCAGTTCCTGACCCTGTTCTGGATTTTCATCGCGGTATGCGCCTTCATGTACGTGCTGGTGATCGGGTTCCTGATCGCCGGCATCGCGCGCGCACGCCGGGTGGATGCGAACATCGTCGAGACCGGGCGGCATCACCACTCGAACCCGCTGATGCGCTCGACGCTGATCGGCTGGACGGCGCTGATCGGAGTCAGCCTTGCCGGTCTCGCGATCGCCAGCTTCTTCACCGACCGTTCGATGGCCAGGGCCGCGACCAACCAGAAACTGTCGGTCACCGTCACGGGCAATCAGTGGTGGTGGGACATCGAATATAATGCCGCCGACGCATCCAAAACGCTGCGCACGGCGAACGAGCTTCACCTGCCGGTTGGCGTGCCGACGCGAATCTTCCTCAACTCGAACGACGTGATCCACAGCTTCTGGGTGCCGAGCCTCGCCGGAAAGCAGGACCTGATCCCCGGCCGCAAGAACAACATCACCGTGCTGCCGACCAGGGTGGGGGTCTTCCGCGGGCCGTGCGCGGAATTTTGCGGACTGCAGCATGCGCACATGTCGCTGGTCGTCGTGGTCGAGCCCTATGCCGACTTCATCAAATGGTGGGATCATCAGCTGCAGCCCGCGCCTCAGCCGACGACTCCGCTCGCGCTCGCCGGCTACAAATATGTGACGACCGGCCCGTGCAGCGCGTGCCACGCGATCGGCGGCACGCCTGCGAACGGCCAGGTCGGGCCCGACCTTACCCATCTTGCGAGCCGCAAGAGCCTCGCCGCGGGAACGATGCCGATGGGCGAAGGCAATCTCTACGGCTGGGTGGAGGATCCGCAGTCGCTCAAGCCCGGCGTCAACATGCCGACCATCGGTCTCGAGCCCGGCCAGCTGCACGCGGTCGTCGCCTACCTCGAGACTCTCAAATGACCGACATCCGCGCCGACGCATTCGATTCGATGCCCGCGCGGGAACGTGAGCGCGCCCGGGTCGAGGAGGAGAACCGCCGCCTCGCCCGAGAGCGGAAGAAGATCGCTCGCGACGGGCCGAAGCTCACGGGCGAGAAGCTCGCGGCACGGCTCGACCTTGCATGGCGCAGGCCGCCCGGAATCGTCGGCTGGCTCGCGACGGTCGACCACAAGGAGATCGGCCGCCGCTACATCCTGACCGCGCTCGGATTCCTCGTCCTCGGCGGGATCATGGCGCTGTTCATGCGCCTGCAGCTGGCCAGGCCCGATAACGCGATGATCGGCGCCGAGCGCTACAACCAGCTGTTCTCGATGCACGGCTCGACCATGATGTTCCTGTTCGCCGTGCCGGTGATGGAGGGCGTCGCCGTCTACATCATCCCGCTGATGCTCGGCACGCGATCGACCGCGTTCCCGCGCCTCAACGCGTTCAGCTACTACATGTATTTGTTCGGCGGGCTGATGCTGTGGATCGCCTTCGTCCTCAACATGGCGCCGGACGTCGGCTGGTTCGAATATACGCCGCTCTCCGGACCGCAATATTCGCCCGGCAAGCACACCGACATCTGGGCGCAGATGGTCACTTATACCGAGGTCGCGGCCCTTGCCGCGGCGGTGGTCCTGGTGTGCACCATCCTCAAGGCACGCGCGCCCGGAATGACCCTGGCGCGGATGCCGCTGTTCGCGTGGGCGATGCTCGTCGAAGGGATCATGATCATCTTCGCGATGCCCGCCGTGGCACTCGTTACGACGGTCCTGCTCATCCCCGATCGGCTCGTCGGCACGCAGTTCTTCAACGCCGGCGAGGGCGGCGATGCGCTGCTGTTCCAGCACATGTTCTGGTTCTTCGGACATCCCGAAGTCTACATCATCTTCCTGCCCGCGACCGGCTTCGTCAGTGTCATCGTCGAGACCTTCTGCCGCCGGCCCGTGTTCGCGCATTCCGTCGTGGTTCTGGCGCTGATCTCCACCGGCATCCTGTCGTTCGGGCTGTGGGTCCACCACATGTTCGCGACCGGGCTTCCCCGCGTCGGCTACAGCTTCTTCACTGCGGCGAGCATCTCCGTGTCGGTGCCCACGGGACTCCAGATATTCTGCTGGCTGGCGACGATGTGGGACGGAAGGCCGCGCTTCGAGGTGCCGATGCTTTACGTCGTCGGCTTCATTTTCACCTTCGTGATCGGCGGTCTCACCGGCGTGATCCTCGCGGCCGTGCCGCTCGATCTCCAGCTCCACGACACCTATTTCGTCGTCGCCCATTTGCATTACGTCCTCATCGGCGGCGCGGTTTTCCCGTTGCTCGGCATCTTCACTTACTGGTTCCCCAAGATCACCGGCCGGATGATGAACGAGCGGCTCGGCAAGATCGGCTTCTGGCTCGTCTTCTTCGGCTTCCACGCGACCTTCCTGCCGATGCACTGGAGCGGCATGCTCGGAATGCCGCGGCGGGTTTACACCTATCCCGCGGGCCTCGGGCTCGAAGTCCCCAACCTCATTTCGACCGTCGGCGCCTTCTTCCTCGCCTTCGGGGTCGTGCTGTTCGTCGTGAACGGACTCCTGTCGCTCTATCGCGGAGCCATCGCGGGTCCCAATCCCTGGGGGGCAGCAAGCCTCGAATGGGCGACCAGCTCGCCGCCGCCGGTCTACAATTTCGAGCATATGCCCGTCGTCGACAGCGACACGCCGCTGTGGGACACGGACGGCGAGCTCCCGGTCGTCAGCGGCCTTCGGGTCGACCAGAAGGAAATGCTCCTGACGACGGTCGTCGCAGCAACGCCCGATGTGCGGGAGCCGGTCCCGCAAGCGAGCCTCTGGCCATTTGTCTCGGCTTGCGCGGTCGGGCTTGTCTTCGCCGCCTCGATCTTCTCCGCCTGGGCGGTTCCGTTCGGCCTCATTCCCTGCGGCATCGCGCTCATCGCCTGGTTCTGGCCGAAGGACATGAAACGGCATCCGGAGCCGATCATCTCATGATCCTCCAGCCGCGCTTCACCGACGATCTGTCCGGCCTTCCGACCAGCAAGTTCGGTCCGAGCAGCCTCACCTGGTGGGGCATCATCGGCTACATGGTGATCGAAGGCGTCGGCTTCGCGCTGATGTTCGCCGTCTATTTCTTCCTCATGGGGCATGAGCAGGGTTGGCCGCCCGAAGGCCGCCTGCCGCCCGACCTTCTCGCCGGTACCATCTTCACCATCGTCATCGTGCTGAGCGAAATTCCCAACACGATGATCAAGAAGGCGGCCAGGGCGGGCGACCTCGATACCATACGACTTCTCATGCCGGTGATGGTGGCGGTCGGCGCCGCGCTCCTGATCATCCGCGGTTTCGAGTTCAACAGCCTCAACTGCCGCTGGACCGACAATGCCTATGCGTCCGTCATCTGGACGCTCTTGATGCTTCATGCCGCGCATCTCGGCACGGACTGGATGGACACGGTCGTGCTCTGGGCGCTGATGATCACGCCGCTCGGTCACGAGCCGCGCCGGCTCGTCGATACGGACGAGAACAGCCTTTACTGGCGCTATGTCTGGCTTCTGTGGATCCCAATCTACCTGCTGATCTACTGGGTGCCGCGGCTATGAAAACCGAGCGCATGCGCGACCGATTCATGCCGTGGGCCGGCCTTGCGCTGGGGACGCTCGGTGCCGGCTTCGCGAACCAGCTCGGCGCGGACTCGACCTTCCAGGATTGTCGTGTCGGAAGCCCGCTGATCGTGATCGTCGGGACCGTCGTCGGCCTCGCCCTGGTCGGTCTCGGAGCGCTCTGTTCGTGGCGCGTCTATGCGAGCGGCGGCGAGCCGCCCGCGCGGCGAATGGTCGCCGTCGTCTCGGTGATGGCGTGCGCGATCTTCGCGATGGCGATCATCCTCCCGTTCATCGCCGCGCTGCTGATCCCGCGGTGCTGGCAATGAAGCGCGTCGTGTCCTTGCCGCTGGCGCTCATCACAACGCCCGCCCTCGCGCATGGCAGCCACGACGGCCCGCTGACCTGGACCTTGAGCCCGGACCTCCTGATCCCGCTCGGCCTTGCGCTCCTGATCTATCTCGTCGGCTGGGCACGACTGTCGAAGCGCGCATCGACTCCGGTGCGGCCCGCGCTGTTCCTTTCCGGCTGGACCGTCCTGACGCTCGCCCTCGTCTCCCCGCTTCACGCGGCAGGCGAGCGCAGCTTCACCATGCACATGATCGAGCATGAGCTGATCATGCTCCCGTCGACGTTGCTCCTGGCGGCGTCGGGCGCGGGCGGAGTTCTCGCCTGGGGCCTGCCGCGATCCTTGCGGCAGTCGCTCGGCGGAAGGTGGAAATCGCCGCTGCAGCGCTCGTGGAAGCGCCTGACCGAGCCGGTCACGGCGACGGTCATCCAGGCCGTCGTCATGTGGGCGTGGCACGCGCCGCCGTTGTTCGACCGGGCGCTCGACAGCTTCGGCTGGCACGTCGCCCAGCACGCCTGCTTCTTCCTGAGCTCGCTCCTCTTCTGGTGGGCGATGCTCCACCCGCGAGAGCGCGGCTCCGGCTATGGCGTGTCCGCCGCCTGCCTGTTCGCCACCTCGCTGATCGGCGGCGCGCTCGGCGCGCTGATGAGCTTTTCCGCATCACCGTGGTATGCGGATTACGCGGCGATGGGCATGACCGGAGTCGGGCTCGATCCGATCGACGACCAGCGCCTTGCAGGCCTCATCATGTGGATCCCCGGCGGGCTGGTGCATGGCGCCGCGGCGCTTGCACTTGCCTACAAATGGCTGAAGGCTTCGGAGGGAGGCGCCAGTGCTGCGGTCACTCTCCACTAAGATCATCCTCGCGATCGTCGCCGCGATCGTCCTGGTCGTCGCCGTTCTTGCGGTCGCATGGAAATATTACGACGACCGGCACCGAATCCGCGTGCAGGCCGAGGCGATTACCGGCGGCGATTCGCGCCGCGGCGAAGCTCTTTTCATCCAGTACGGCTGCGGCAGCTGTCACGCGGTGACGGGCGTGCGCGCGGCCACGGGCGATGTCGGGCCGCCGCTCGACGGAATTGCAACGCGGATGATCATCGCCGGCCACCTCGCCAACAACGCGCCGAACATGGAGCATTGGATCGAGGACCCCCAGCATGTATCGCCGGGCACCGCAATGCCGGACCTTGGCGTGAGCGCGGGCGACGCGCGCGACATCACCGCGTTCCTCTACACCCGCGCGAAATGATCAGCGCAGCCTGATACCGATCCAGAGCGTGCGGGGCGTTGCTCGCTCGATCGAATTGTCGCCGTTGATTCCCGCCATCACCAGCGCGTTCGTGATGTTCTCGCCACGCGCGACGAGCTGCAACCGCCCCGTCAGCGGCCATGCGAAATAGGCGTCGAGCGTCGTCGCGGGCTTGAGGACGTCGGTGTTGAGGTCATCGTCGAACTGAGCGCCGACGCGGCGGAGCACCAGCTGCGCCCCCTTGCCCTCTTTCTGCCAGCCAAGCGTCAGCGTGCCTCCGAATTTCGGGGTCTGCGCAGGCCTCAGTCCGTCGAGAAATGACGCGGCGCCGCTCCCCTCCATCCGCGCACGGGTGACGCTCGCGCCCGCGCTGAGCGACCATGGGCCCTGGGTCCAGCTCGCCGACGCCTCGAGTCCGCGAACCTTGACCGCATCGACGTTCTGCCGCTGGCTGAATGTCCCGCCGGCGCCGACGAAACCCACCTCCGGGAACACGCCCGGCCCCTCGCCGAGCGTCACATTCGCAATCGCATCCGTGAGCCGGTTCGCGAACGCCGTCAGCGACAGGTGAAGCGGCCCGCGCGAATATTCGCCGCCCGTCTCGACACCGACCAGCCGCTCGGGATCCAGCAGCGGGTTGGCGGCGGTCGCGTCGGCGCCGGCGCGGAACGGACGGAACAGCTCGTTGAGCGTCGGCATGCGCCAGCCGAGATAGGCGGCCGAGCGCAGGCTGAACCCGCCACCAATCGGCACGAGCACGCCCCCGCGCGCGGTCGGCAGCCAGCCCGCGCGCGGCGCGTCCGTCTCGTCACGCAGCAGCTGGCCGGTCGCGATCGTTCGTTCGAATAAGTGCCCGCCGGTGATGCTCCAATGGTCGATGCGCGCGCCGCCGCTCAACGTCACCTTGCCGAGCGGCGCCGTCAGCTCGGCAAAGGCGCCGCTCGTCACCGTTTCACCGCCGGCCACGCGCCTGCGCGTCGGATCTCCGTTGACGAAGGTGAAGAGCTCATGGGTCGCGCCCGATGTCCGCCGAGCGTCGGCGCCGAGGCGAAGCTCGATCCCGTTCGACATCGGCGGCCGCACCTCGACGCTCCCGCCCAGCCCGTTCGACGGAACGGAGTCCTGCAGCAGCACGCGGCTCGCCTGAGTCCGTCCCGCGTTCACGCTGGCGAAGCTGCTGGCGAGATTGCGCCATTGCCAATAAGCGAGCGCGCTCCACTGCCACGAACCGCGCCCGACAACCCGCAGCGATGCATCCGCTCCATCGGTGCGGTTCGCGCTGAACTCCGTGCCGCGCGTTCGCCAGTCGTGGAAACCGTCAAGACTCGCCTGGAGCTCGGTGTCGGCGGCGATCGGCGCGACCCAGCGCGCTCGGCTGCTCCATTCGCGATAGGGCGCCGGTTCGTCGGCGGGACCACGCGTGCTTGCGGTGATCGGGACAAAGCCGTCGCTGCGTTCGCCGCGCCCCGAGACGCTGAGCACGCCGCCGCCGGCGTCGATCCCAAGGCGACCGCGCGCCTCGAATGAATCGCGGCTGCCGGCATCGATCTCGCCCGACACGCCCGCATCGCTGCGGCTCGTCATTTCGATGGTTCCGGCGAGGGCTCCAGGACCGTTCGCGACGCTCCCGCCGCCGCGCACGACGCTGATCCCGGCGAGGTCCTGCGGATCGTACGCCGGCCAGTTCACCCAGCCGCCGAACGGATCGGTCTGGGGCACGCCGTCGAGCACCAGCAGCGCCCGGCTCGACGCATTGCCGCCAAGCGCGCGCAGCGTCACTCCCTGGCTGGTCGGGTGACCGCTTCGCGCATCGGAGCGGCGAAATAGTTCGAGCCCCGGCACGTCCTTCAGCAGCTGATCGAGCTCGTGGCTCGGCGATTGCTCGATCTGGCGGCGCGAAATCCGCTGCACGTCATAGACGCGCTCGGCCTTCGGCTCGGGCAAGGCCTCTCCGGTCACCACGATCGCCGCTTGCGGCGGTAGCGGCGGGAGTGCGGTCGCCACGCGCTAGAGAATATCGTTGAGCGTCGCGGCGATCGTCAGCAGCGAAGTCACAACGACGGCGATCAGCGCCCAGGGCGACCACCAGGGCCACGCCAGCTTATGAGTCGCGTCCTGTTTCGCCATCGCTTCGACAATGCGCGAATGGGCCGACGGGTCCAGTTAAATTCCCGCTTCGGGACAATTCGAAAGCGCGCTCCAAAGAAACGAGGTTAAATAAGTGTTGCTGTGCCCAAGGTAAATTGCTCTATTTCGAGAACAATTTGATTTTCGACTCGGGATTTCTCTAACGGGGAGGGGGCACCCCGGTGAAGCTCGGTTGTTGTTCAGGGGCGCGGTTTGACCGCGGCGCGCGCGCCGCGATTGGGCATTTGCTCGTCTCCACTTTGATGCTTGCGACGCCGGTGGCGGCGGCCGCTCAGTCGACTCCTTCCAGTCCGCCGCCGCTCCCGCCGACGCGCGAGGAAGTCACCCGCCCGGTCGCTCCGCCGCTCCCTCCTGCACCGCCGAAGCTCGAGGTCGAAGGCGGCGTGGAGCGCGCGCCCTGCGCGCTCGACGAGGCGCAATATCGCTCCATCCATTTTGTCCTTCGCGGCGCCCAGTTCGACGGGCTGAAGGGCCTCGCTCCACAGCAGCTTGCAAGCGCCTATGCGCCGTTCGTCGGTCGCGACGTGCCGATCTCGGTGGTGTGCGAGATCCGCGACCGCGCCGGGACGATCCTTCGTAACGCCGGCTATATCGCCGCGGTCCAGGTGCCGGAGCAAACCATCAGCGGCGGCACCGTCCAGTTCCAGGTGCTGATGGCGCATTTGACGCAGGTCCGCGTGCGCGGAGATGCGAGCGGCGCCGAACGGATCATCGCCGGCTACCTCAATCAGCTGACGAAGGAGCCGGTGTTCAACCGCTACCAGGCGGAACGCTACCTGCTTCTGGCGAGCGACCTGCCGGGCTACACGGTTCGGCTGACGCTCCGCCCCGCCGGCGGCGCTCCGGGCGACGTGATCGGCGACGTCACTGTCCAGCGAACGCCGGGTTATGTCGACTTCAACGTCCAGAACGGCGGCTCGCACGAGCTCGGGCCGTGGGGCGGGCTTCTTCGGGCGCAGGTGTTCGGCCTCACCGGCCTCGGCGACCGGACCTCTCTTTCGGTGTTCAGCACCGCGGATTTCCACGAGCAGCAGACGCTGCAGCTGGCCCACGACTTCCGCCTCGGACCCGAGGGACTGACCTTGTCCGAAGCCTTCACCTATGCCTGGGCGCGGCCGTCGGTCCCGAACGCGCGAGTCCTCGCGCACACTTTGCTCAACACGTTCGAGATCGGCTATCCGCTGCTTCGCAGTCAGGCCGAGACCATCCGGACGTCGGCCGGAATGGACCTCGTCAACCAGGACGTTCGGCTGAACGGCATCGGCCTCAGCCGCGACCGCCTGCGGGTCGCGTTCCTGAGGCTTGGCGCGGACGCCGTCGCGACGGACTTCACCGACGTGCGCTTTTCCGCTGCCGAGCCGCCGTGGCGGCTGGGCACCTATTTCGAACTTCGGCAAGGGCTGAGCGGACTCGGGGCAACCGACTGCGGACCGATCAGCGCCGACTGCCTTGGCCCCGGCCAGGTCCCGCCCAGCCGTCTCGACGGCCGATCGGACGCGACGGTCTTCCGCTACAGCGCGACCGGAGAATATCGCCCGATCCCCGACCTTACCTTCGCGCTTTCCGCGCGCGCCCAATATGCGTGGAAGCCGCTGCTCAGCTTCGAGCAGTTCGCGGCGGGCAATTACACGGTCGGGCGCGGCTACGATCCGGGCGCCCTGCTCGGCGACATGGGATTCGGAACCCAGGCCGAGATCCGCATCGGAAGCGTGGTTCCGGCGAGCGCGAGCAAGGCCGCGCTGGAGGGCTACACCTTCTGGGATCATGCGATGGTCCGCGACCGCGGCAACCTCGTCGTCGTTGCCGGTTCCCAACACCTCGATTCTGTCGGCGCCGGCGCGCGGGTGAATTTCAACCGCTTCGCGCTCGACGCCGCCTTCGCAGTCCCGCTCACCCGGATCGGCTTGAACAACAGGCGGCCCGGCCCGCGCTTCCTGGTCTCGCTTACGACCAGGCTGTTCCCGTGGAGCTACTGATGATGCGCAACCACAAGCCAGCGTTCCGCGCGAGCCGAAACAGGCTCCTCATCTCCTGTGCGACCGTCGCCATCGCGACAGCCGGGCTTCTTCCGCAAAAGGCCCAGGCACAAGCCTTCCAGGGGACGATCGGAAGCATCACCGGAACGGTCACGCGGACCAATACCACCAGCACATCCGAGACGATCACCATCGGCTCCCCGACCGCGACGATCAACTGGACTCCGACCGGGCAGCCGAACGGCAACGGCAATATCGATTTCCTGCCCGCCGGGAACGTCGCGACCTTCCAGGGCACGACCAACGCCGGCGACTTTACGGTGCTCAACCGGATCGTTCCGAGCGGCGCTTTCCCGATCGAGCTCAACGGCACCGTCCAGTCGTTCCTCGCCAACAATGCGGTCGGCGGAAACATCTGGTTCTACAGCCCCAACGGAATCCTCATCGGCGCGACCGCCGTGTTCAACGTCGGCGGGCTGCTTCTGACGACGGCCGACCCGGGCAACAACTGGAGCACGACGGCCGGCGGTTTCACCGCGAACATGGGACCGGCATCGTCGACGTCCTTCGTAACGGTGAGCAACGGCGCGCAAATCAACGCGCAAAGCAGCTATGTCGCGATCGTCGCTCCGAAGATCACTCAGGCGGGCTCGGTCAACGTCAACGGATCGGTCGCTTATGTCGCCGCGGAACAGGCGACTCTCACCTTCAACCAGGGCCTGTTCGACATCGCGGTCGACGTCGGCACCGACGATCCCAACGGGATCATCCACACCGGCAGCACGACCGGGACGGGCAACGCGACGAGCGCCGACAACCACAGCATCTACATGGTCGCCGTTCCGAAGAACCAGGCGCTGACCATGCTGCTCGGCGGCACGGTCGGATTCAGCGACGTCCAGGGCGCCACGGTCCAGAACGGCCAGATCATCCTCTCGGCGGGCTACAACGTCACCAGCGGAATCGGCGCCGTGCCCGTTGACGGACTCCAGCTCGGCGGCGCCTTCCCGAGCAAGAATGCGAATATCGACATCCAGGGCGGCGATTTCACTTCCGACGTGCAGGGCTTCGCGACCGGCTCGATCACGGCGACCGGAAGCTCCCCGACCGGCGCTCCGGGGTCGCTTACATTTGCCCACGACGTGTCGCTGCAGGGCCTCCTCGGTTCCTCGCTGATCGCCAACTCGGGCGACACGATCACCGTCGGCGGAAACGCGACGATCAGCGCCGACGACATTCGCCAGTTCGACAATGGCAACAGCACCGATCTGCTGAACGCGACCGCTTCGACCGCGCAGGTGGTGGCGAATTCCGGCGGAAGCATCGACATCGGCGGCAATCTGTCGGTCACCGCCAACGCCCAGGGCGGCGCGAGCGTCGTTGCAGGCGTCGCGGGCGGATCGGCCCAGGGCGGGACCGCCGAGATTCGGAGCAACGGCGGATCGATCAGCGTCGGCGGCAATGCCACCGTTTCGGCCAATGCCCAGGGGGGCAACTCGGTTGCGGCCGGCGGCGACGGCGACGGCGGGGATGCATTCTTGACCCTCAACGGCGGCAGCATCAGCGTGACCGGTGCGGTTGGACTGCAAGCCGACGGACAAGGCGGGTCCGGCGCCCCCGGCGGCGGCGGTTTCGGCGGCTGGGCGCTTGCCTCGATCGACAGCGCGGGCGGGACTCTCGCGGTCCCCGGCGGACTCCATCTTGAATCCATCGGCATGGGCGGCAGCGGCCTTGCCAATCCGGACGGGATCGGCGGCGACGGCGGCGAAGGCGTCGGCGGCTCGGCCACTTTCTCGGCGACGACCGCGCTCCAGGCGGGCGCCAGCCTCAACCTGCAGCTCACCAATGTCGGCCTCGTGGCAACCGGCGTCGGCGGCCAGGGCGGCGACGGATTGAGCGGGGGAGCCGGCGGCGCGGGCAGCGGCGGCGAGGCCCTGGCGGAGTTCGGCCCCGGGACGTTCGCCGCAAGCGCATTCAATCTCGACGCGAGCGCTTTTGGCGGCGCAGGCGGAGCGGCTTCGAACGGGACCGGCGGCGCAGGCGGCGACGCCTTCGGCGGCTTCGCGGACTTCTTCACGCAGGGAAGCGTCACAGCCGATCTCCATGCAAACGCCGGCACTTTCGGTGGGGCGGGCGGCGCGGGCTCGACGATGGGCAACGGCGGCAATGCCGAAGGCGAAGGCCTCGTTTTCCTGGAAATCGACCCCGGCGCATCGCTCACCGGCAACGTCGATCTTTTCGCCGGCAGCGTCGGCGGCAACGGTGCCAATGGCGGCGAAGGGATCGGCGGCGATTCCGAGGCCCTCGTCCAGGGCTCGCTCAATGCGCCCGAACTCACGATCACCGCGAGCGGCACGGGCGGCAATGGCCTCACCGCCGACGGCGGCTTTTCGCAAGGCGGAAGCGCGGCGCTGGTCATCGACGGGGGCACCGTCAATGTCACCAACGACGTGGTCGTCGGAGCGGTCGCCAACGCCGATCTCAACGGCGACGGCAGTTCCGACGGCGGCTCGGGAGCCGCCAATGGCGGCGACTCCCAAGGCGGCGACGCGTCCATCGATATCGGCTTCGGCGGCGGTTCGCTGACCGTCGGAGGCACAACCACGATCACCGCACGCGCGGTCGGAGGCGCCGGCGGCGCGAATGACGGCATCACCGGCGGGACCGGCGGCAGCGGCCAGGGCGGCGAGGCGGACTTCTTCGCCAGCAATACGTCCTGCACCGAATGCGGCACCGGCGGCGGCACGTCGCCGGCGGTCACCAACGTCGCCCTTCACGATCTGACCATCAACGCGAGCGGGCTCGGCGGAGCAGGCGGCGGTGCCGCGACCGGCGGGGCTGGCGGCGATGGCAATGGCGGCTCGACCGATCTCGATATCGAGGACGCGAGCTTCACCGCCGGGGATATCAGCGCGGCTGCGCGCGGATTGGGCGGCATGGGCGGCGCCGGATCGTCGGGCCGCGGCGGCGCGGGAGGGTTCGGCGAGGGCGGCGACAACTTCTTCTTCCTGGGAAGCGGCGCATCGATCAACGCCTCGACCTACCTTGCACTGGCCAACGCTATTGGAGGCGATGGGGGAAGCGGCTCTGCCGGATCGGGCGACGGCGGCTCGGCCGATTCCGGCTTCAACGAAGCGGCAATCGACGGAACCGCGACCTTCGGCGGCTCGAACGACGCTGGGACCGGCTTCGTCATGACCGCGTTCGCGCAGGGCGGCAGCGGCCAGACCGCCGGTTCCGCAAGCGCCGGCAGCACGTCAATCACCATCTCGGGTTCGCTGACCGCAGCGGGGCATGTCCAGGCATCGGCTTCGGCGATGCATGGCAACGGCAGTGGCGGCACGGCGGAGGCGGGTTCGGCCTCGATCGACGTTTCGGGCACGCTCGACGCTGCGAGCCTCGCGGTCATCGCCAATGCGTTCGACAGCTCGCTTGGCGTGGATCCCACCGGCTTCGGCGGCACTGCGGACCTCGATTTCGAATCCGGAGCAGTGACCAACCTCGGTGACGTCTCCGTCTCGGCGCAGGGCAGCGACGGCACTGTCTCCGTCCTCGGCAATTTGACGGCAAGCGGGGCCGTGGATTTCGAATCCGGCGGCGACATCAACTTCGCCAACGTGACGGCCAACAAGCTCAATTTCGAGGCCGGTGGCGCGGTCACCGGGGGCGACATCAATGTCGCAGACCATGTCGGCGGTCAGGCGCAGGGCGCAATCACGCTTGGCAACATCACGGCCGGGCCCAACCTTCCAACGAGCAAGGACTTCTCGGTCGGGATCGCATCGGCCACGTCGATTACCGTCGGCAACGTGAATGCATCCGGGGCAGTCGGTTTCGCGACCCTAGGAAGTCTCACCACGGGCAACGTCAGCGCGGGCGACCTGTTCCTCGCGCTTGCGAGCGGCGACATCAGCACGGGTTCGATCACCACTTCGGCGGCGGGCCGGGTCTATTTCGCGGATTCGTCGATGTTCACAGCCGCAGGGGGCCCCGACAATTTCGATCCGTCGCTGGTCCTTGGCGCTGACCCGGTAGCGACGCACGGATCGATCACGGTCAACGGTGCGGTCACGACCGGCGAGCTGCAAGCCGCCGCCGGCACCGGCCTGACTCTGGCCGACGTTACCGCCGGCTCGTCGGTCGTTGTCTCGGCCGGGGGTCTGGCGGATTTCGAAGGAAAGGTCTCGGCGCCCGACATCACGGTCACATCGGCAGACATCAATATTGCCGCCGGCGCATCGCTCGGCGTGTTCGGAGTGACCAATCTGCTGACGCTCAATGCGGTCAGCGATCAGCCGATCATCATCGGAAGCGGCGGAACCCCGGCCGCAGGCCAATATGTCTTCGACGAAGCCGGCGACATTCAGGCGGCGAACATCGTCTTCAACGCGCTCGGCAGCGACGGAGGCGCGGCGCCAGACATCGATGTCTTCGGCGGTCACATTGACGGCAGCGAAAGCGACGGCGGGGGCGTGAGCAGTCTCACGTTGAACACCGGTGGCTCGATCATCGTCGAAGGAGCGGTCGATTATGTCGATGCCGGCGCGTCGGACTCCCTAACGCTCCACGCGGGCAACAATATCGAGGTGATCACCGACAACGGCAGCATCTCGATGACCGACTCCTCGGGCGCTCTTGCCGGAACGCTCACGCTCAACGCCGACAATGTCTGGGTCGCGGATCAGTCCATCATCAGCCAGTTGGAAGAGGATCCAACCTCGGTCACCGCCGGGCAGCTGGCGACGAACGACGGCCCCGACAATCCGAACGGTTACGTGTCCGCCGGCGGCATCACCGCCGATGTCGGCGGCAGCTTCCTCGTCCAGAACAGCGGGACTGCCGACGATCTCGGCGGAATCACTGTCGGGGACGGCGGCCTTACCATCGCCACCGGCGCCACGGCCGCCTCGGTAAACACGGCGGCCACGACCACGCCTTCGTTCGATATCTTCGGCCGGCAGATCAAATCGGACGGCACCCAGATCACCGGCAAAGACTTCGCTGCGGTCGTGAAGGTCTCGGGGACGTTCACGACGGAGTCGACGATCAACGGTTGCCCGGCGGGTGGCTGCCCGCCTCCGCCTCCGCCGCCACCACCGCCTCCGCCGCCGCCACCTGCGCCACCGCCACCTCCGCCGCCGCCGCCCGCGCCGCCGCAGACGCTGGCTTCGGATCAGGTGCTCGGACCCATGACTCCCACCGACACGGCAATGTCGAGCGACGAGCAGCAGCAACAGGCGGACGAGGACAAGAAGAAGGGCAAGGGCGGCGACGACGAGAGCGTCGAGACCTGGCTCGGGTTGATCAACGCCGGTCCCATCAACCTCGACCAGGCGATCGATGAGCCGGTGACCAGTGGAAGCGATATCGACATGAACCTCGGCCAAGGGCCGGGCTCGAGCAAGTGATCGGAGGCCGTATGAAAAAGACTGTCCTGGCGATCGCCATGGCGCTCTCCTGGGGCCCATCGCCCGCGGCCACTCCGCTCAGCGTGCGCGACAGCTTCCGGATCGGCGATTCCGGCACGATTTTCTGCTCGGCGCAAAGCACCGCGATCGATCCTGTCCTCACCGACATGTTCGACTTGGGCTATTCGGTCACCTGCCGCGATGCCGCGCTTCCCGTCGGCAAGCTCTACAAGTTGCGCGATTCGCGCGGTGCGGCGCAGCGGCTCGCGGCAGAGCGCCGCGACGAGGCCATCTGCTCGCCCGAACACTCGGGGCAACTCGCCACCGTGGGCACGGTCGAGATCATCGATTGCAGGCTGAAGGACGCCAATGTCGGGTACCGGGCCTATCAGGTCAGGCGCGGCAGGCTGCTCTACGAGGCCGAAGGGCTCGCCGGTTACGATAGCGCCATCCAGTTGGGATTGAGGAGCCTCATTGCCGATCAGCCGGTCAAAGGCGAAATTTCCATTGCCACGACCGGAGTGGGCGATCCCGCCGCCTTCGCCCGGGTGCAGGCGGGAACGCTCGATCCGGCGAAGGCCCTGTCGGAGGCCTACCGCCGCAACAATGCCGGGAGCTATGCCGAAGCAGCCGAGTTTTTCGCGGCCGTCAGCAACGTCAAGAATGCGCCGCTGAGCCGGGCCGAAGCGCTCGCCAATGAAGCGCTTCAGAAGTCCAATCTCGGCCGTTACGCAGAGGCGGATTCGCTGTTCGCCCGAGCGGCGGGCGAAGTTGGCTCCAACCCCATCGTCGCTCGCAGGCTCCGCAATTACCGAGCGATGCACCTGCTCAACCAGGGCAAGCCCAAGGAGGCGCTCGCCGAGCTCGAGAAACCGCTTCCCAAGGCCGTACTCGACAGCGAAGCGGCTCCGGGGACCGGTTCACTCACCATCGACGCTGTCACGGCCGAGAGCCTGAACGCCGGTTCCAAAATCGGCCAACAGCTGGGCGAGCAGACGCAGGAATTGCTTCCGGTCGAGAAAGCCGAGATCCTCGACGGCCAGGCGATGCAGCTGCGCGGCACCTCGCTTCGGCTGACCGGCGACCTCAGCGGCGCCAGCGAGGCGCTCCGCGCCGCCGACGCCAAGCTGCAGGCGGTAAGGGATGGCAAGGTCGCCTCCATCCTGTGGCTCCGCGCGCAGATCCTGGGCGACCTCGCGGCGATCGCCGAGGACCAGAAGAATGGCGCCGAGGCCGATCGCCTGTACCGCCAGGGCGTCGCACTGCTCGAGGCCAATTATCCGGGCTCCGCCGCGCTGCTCAACGCCAAGGCGCGGCTCGCCGGCTTCCTCGCCCGAAGCGGTCAGCTGGCGATCGCGGAATCGATGTTTCATGACATCGTCCATTCGCAGCCCGACACCAGCAACCTGCCGCCGTCATTCGCCAACGTTCTGCGGCCTTATGTCGACCTGCTGCTCAAGAAAGGCGACGACCCGGCCGCGAGCGCCGAGATCTTCACCGCGACCCAGCTGATGGTCCGGCCCGGCCTCGCACAGACGCAGGCGGTGCTCGCCCGCGAGCTCGACGGGGGCACCGACGATGCGTCGCGGCTGTTTCGCCAGTCGGTGACCCTCAGCCGCCAGGTCGAAAGCGCGCGCATCCAGCTCGCACGGCTGACCGACATCGCCAAGCCCACACCCGAAGAGGCGTCGCGAGCGCGGTTGCTGCGCACGTCGCTCGACCAGTCGGAGAAAGAACAGCTCGCGACCCAGGCCGCGCTCGGGAGCTTCCCGCGCTACCGCGCCGTATCAAGTGAAGTCATCCCGCTCGCCAGTCTCCAGAAAATCCTCCGTTCCGGCGAAGCCTATTACCGCATGACGATCGTCGGCGACCGGGTCTATGCGATGCTGGTGACTCCGGCGGCGGCCCATGCGGCGAGGCTCAGCGTCACCGCCTCGCAGCTTGCCGACCAGGTGCAGTCGCTGCGCGACACCATCTCGACGGTCGAGAACGGCCAGCGCACGACGTACCCGTTCGACGTCGCACTGTCGCACCAGATGTACCAGGAGCTGTTCGGGCCGTTCGCTGCCGACGTTGCGGCGTCGAGACATCTGATCTTCGAACCCGACGGCGCGATGCTTCGCTTGCCGGCGAACTTGCTGGTGATGGATCAGGCGTCGGTCGACGCCTATCAGAAGCGCGCGAACGCAGGCGGGGACGCCGCCTTCGATTTCCGCGGAATCGCCTGGCTCGGGCGCGATCACGACATCAGCACCTCGGTCAGCCCCCGCTCCTTCGCGCAGCTGCGCAGCGCGCCGCCGTCGGCCGCGCGCAACGAATATCTCGGGCTCGGGCAGAACACGCCGCCGTCCGCCGCCGCCGCGGGACAGGTGCCGGCTGCCGCTGACCGCGACTGCATGCTGCCGATGTCGTCATGGTCGCATCCGATTTCCGCCAAGGAACTCCAGGTCGCGAGTTCGATCCTCCAGCCCTACGATCCGGGCGGCGTGCAGGTCGTCACCGGCGACCAGTTCACCGACACCGGGCTCGAGAGCCGGAGCGACCTCGACCAATACCGCATCATCCATTTCGCCACGCATGGCGTGGTCACTGCGCGCGCGGCGAAATGCCCGGCGCAGCCGGCGCTGCTGACGAGCTTCGGGGGAAGCGGCTCCGACGGGCTGCTCACGTTCAAGGAGGTGTTCGACCTCCACCTCGACGCCGACCTCGTGATCCTCTCGGCCTGCGATACGGCCGCCCAGGCGAGCACCGCGGCGACCCAGCAGGCGGGCCTGGCGAGCGGCGGCGATGTCGCCCTTGACGGGCTGGTGCGCGCGTTCGTCGGCGCCGGGGCGCGGCTGGTCGTCGCCAGCCACTGGCCGGTGCCCGACGACTATAATGCGACCGAGCGGCTGATCACCGGGCTATTCTCTGCGCCGCCAGGCACCCCGACCGTGACCGCGCTCAGGCTGTCGCAGCGTCAGCTGATGGACGACGTGAATACGTCGCATCCATTCTACTGGTCCGCGTTCGCGGCGGTGGGGGACGGCGACATTCCGGTGATCCGCCCGACTCAGCGGATCGCGCAGGCAACCAAGTAAGGCTTATTGATCCGAGTCAGGCTGTGCCTGCTGGTCGCCGCAGCGACAGGTCGTCACGCGCCCGATCCGGGGCCGTTTCGGCGGGGTAGCGACCTGCTGATCGCCCGCCGACGGAGCGCGCATGTCGTCGGCGGAGGCAAGCACGACCTGCGCCGGAGCGCGTTGCGGCTGGGCTGCGGTCTGCACCGGCGGCTTCACCGGCTCCGCTGCAAAAGCGGGTCCGCTGGCAAGGGCCGCGGCGGCAATCAGGACGAAGCGGACATTCATGACCGGCTCCTCGGCAAACGTGCGCGAGCAATAGGCCGATCATCATTTCGGGAATCCTTCGATAACTGGTTAATATCGTTGCAGGATTCAGCCTTTCGGGGCACGGCGCACGAAAAATTATCAAACCGCGCCAACAGCTTAGCTGCCGTGTCGGATTGCCGACCTTCATTGACTCTGGGTTAACTCGCGCGCAGATTGGGCGTCTTGACTGAGTCAAGGGGGCAATCATGACAACTGTCGTTTCGACGAAGAACAATCGTAAGCTGATTCTGACCGCCGCGGGCGTGCTCGCCTTCGGCGTTGCGGCCTATGGGCTCGGCCGGGTTTATCCGCCGCTGGGCCCGAGTTCCGGGACCATCGCACCGGCACAGCGCTATGTTTCGCCGCAGGTCGGCGAAGGCGACGTGACTCTCGGCGACACCGCGGTGCCGGAGCTGATGCAGACCGACGCGTTCGAGCTGATGGTCCACGACCCGAACTTCCGCGCGCTCGCCGCGAGCCCGGGCTTCCAGGCGCTCGCGAGCCATCCGCAGGTCATGGCCGCGCTCATGGCCAACCCGCAGGCGTTCGCCGCGCTTGCCGCCAATCCGAGGGCTTTTGCCGGAGTGGCCAACGCGGCGCTCAACGCATCGTCCTTCGCGTCCAGCGCACACAACGCCAATGCGGCGCTGATGGGCGTCGTCGCAAGTCATCCCGCGGCGATGCAGGCCCTCGCCTCGCAGCCGGCGGCGCTTGCCGCCATCGCCGCGAACCCGGCAGCCTTCGCCAGCCTCGCGGCCTTCGAGAATGCGGCGAAGAGCTCGGGCGACACGCGCTTCGCCAGCGGCAGTTCGGGGGATACTCGTTTCTCCAGCAGCGGAATCGGCGACACGCGCGCCTTGGCGGCGCTTGCTGCCGACCCGGGCGCGATGAAGGCGCTCAACGCCGATCCGTCGGCGTTCAGCGCGATCGCCGCCAACGCCGCGGCGTTCAAGGCGCTTTCGGGGCGTCCGGAAGCGCTCGCCGCGACGGTGAACAGCGCGGCGGCCGCGGCTCATCAGCTGCAGTCGGCGGGGATTTCCAATTCGGCCTTGTCGGCGCTCGCGGCCAATCCGCAAGCCTTCTCGCTCCTCGCCGGACAGCCTTCGGCGCTTGCCGCGCTTGCCGGCCATCCGCAGGCCTTCGCGGCGCTTGCCAGCCATCCGGCGGCGCTCGCCGCGATCATGGCCAATGCTTCGGCGTTCAGCAGCTTTGCAAGCAACGCCAATTCGTTCCGCAGCGCCGCCGCCAATGCAGCCGCCGATGCCAGGCTGGCGAGCAACGCAGCGGCCTTCCAGAGCCTGGCGGGCGACAGCAAGGCGATGGCGGCGCTCCAGGCCGACCCGGGCGTATTCTCGTCGATGGCGCACAATGCGCTCGCCTTCGCCAGCCTCTCGAGCAATGCGAGCATGCTTAGCCCGCAATTGCTGGCGGGTATCGCAAGCAACGCCTCGAGCTTCTCGAGGCTGGCGAGCAACGCGTCGCAGCTCAGCGCGGCTTCGCGCGCCCTGCAGGCGTTCGATGCGCATTCGCTGGTCGCTTCGGCGTCAGCGGCGAACGCGCTGAACGCGGCCGCGTCGCAGGCGGTGCTGTCGAACCCGCAGGCCTTCTCGGCGATGATGGCGAGCCCGAAGGCATTCGCCGCGCTTGCCAGCCAGCCGGCGGCGCTCGCGGCCTTGTCGTCGAACCAGAAGGCGTTCGCGGCGATGGCTGCGCAGCCGAACCTGGCGGCGCTCGCTGCGAACCCTAGCTTCTCGGCAGCGCTGAACCAGGCCGGGGTGAGCCAGGCAGCTTCTCAGTCGCACAGCGACTGACGCACCGGCTGGGGGGCCGTCCATGGGGGTTGCGGTTTCAAGCGGGCGGCGCCTTGCCTGTGTGACGGCGGCGCTGCTCGCCACTTCCGCCGCGGCGGCGGCGCAGACTCCGGCGAAGCAGCCGCCGCCCCCGGCCCCTCCGGACACCACGGCAGTCGTCGAAAAACCCGACGCCGTGCCGCCGCAACCGCAGGAGACTCCGCCCGCCGAACCGGTCACTCCGGGACCGCTCGCGCCCACGGCGCCGGAGCAGGAGGGGCCCAAGCATGTGCCCCAGGACGCGTCGGGCTTTCACCTGTCGACGCTCGAAACGAAGAACCTGACGCTTCTCTACATCGACCCGATCCAGACCTACCTGACCCCGTACATCGCCCGGGCGTTCGAGAATTCGCTCGCGTTCCACGAACGCAATCTCAACTGGAAGCCGTGGGAGCCGGTCACGGTTCTGCTCAAGGATTTCGGTGACTACGGCAACGCGGCGGCGCTAGGCTCGCCGAGCGACATGGTCCTTCTCGACGTCGCACCGCTATCGCTGTCGATGGAGACCTTCTCGCCGGGCGAGCGCTTCTTCACCCTGATGAACCATGAGCTGACCCACGTCGGGACGATCGACGTGTGGAACAGCCGTGACGCCTTCTGGCGGCACCAGCTCGGTGGCAAGCCCGCGCCGATCCAGGCCCATCCTGAATCGATCCTCTACAATTTCCTGACCAGCCCGAGGAACCTCACGCCGCGCTGGTACATGGAAGGCAGCGCCGTGTTCATGGAAACATGGATGGCGGGCGGCCTCGGACGCGCCCAGGGCGGCTATGACGAGATGGTGTGGCGGGCGAAAGTCCACGACCACAGCCGGATCTTCTCCGCGCTCGGGCTCGAGAGCGAAGGCACCCAGATCGATTTCGAAGTCGGGGCCAATTCCTACCTCTACGGCACCCGCTTCATGTCCTACCTGGCGCTGACCTACGGCCCGGAAAAGATGGTCGAATGGCTCCGCCGGCCGGAGGATTCGAAGGCTTATTACGCGAGCCAGTTCGAGCACGTGTTCGGAAAGCCGCTCGACCAGGTGTGGAGCGAATGGATCGCCTTCGAGCGGCAGTTCCAGGCGGAGAATCTCGCGCGGCTCGCCCAATATCCGCTGACCGAGCCGAAGCACCTCTCGCCGGTCGCGCTCGGGTCGATGTCGCGCGGCTTCGTCGACGACAAGACCAACAGCCTCGTCGCCGCGTTCCGTTGGCCCGGGAAGATCGGCTTTCTCGGCCGGATGGACCTTGCGACCGGCAAGATCACGCACCTCACCGATCTCAACGGGATGATGCTTTACAAGGTGACGAGCGTCGCCTTCGATCCGTCGTCGCGCACCGCTTTCTACACCGACGAGAATTACGCCTACCGCGACATCAACGCGATCGACGTCGATACCGGCAAGAAGCGGCGGCTGCTGACCGATGCGCGGATCGGCGATCTCGCCTTCGATGCGGCCGACAAGAGCCTGTGGGGAATTCGCCATCAGAACGGATTCGTGACCCTGGTCCGGATACCCGCGCCCTACACCAGCTTCAATCAGGTCAAGACGTTCAAATATGGCGAGATCATCTTCGATCTCGACGTCTCGCCCGACGGCCAGCTGATCTCCGCCTCCTATGGCGGGATCGACGGCAAGCAGTCGGTTCGGGTGTGGAAGGTATCCGACCTCGAGCAGGGCGATGCCGACGAGCCCGTCGCGACGCTGTCCCTACCGCCTTCAGTGCCGGAAATGTTCACCTTCACGCCCGACGGGAAGGCGCTGCTCGGCAACGCTTATTATACCGGGGTTTCGAACGTCTACCGCCTCGATATCGCGAGCGGAAAATGGGACGTTCTCACCAACGCGGCGACCGGCTTCTTCCGTCCGCAGATTCGGCCGGACGGATCGCTGCTGGTCTATGACTATACCGGCGAGGGCTTCAATCCGTCGATCGTCCAGCCCGAGGTGCGCCAGGACCTCGGGACCGTGCGGTTCCTGGGCAATGAGGTCGTCACCGGCCATCCGGAGCTCAAGCAATGGGGAGTCGGGCCCCCGTCCAAGGTGCCGCTCGACCAGCTGATCACCAGCCGCGGCACTTACGATCCGACGGAACGCATGCGCTTCGACGCCCATTATCCAATCGTCTCCGGCTACGCCCAGAAAGCGGCGTTCGGCTATTATTTCCACATCGCCGACCCGCTTCAGTTCCGCCAGCTCAGCGCGAGCATCGCGATTTCGCCCTACGGAGTCCACGGCGGCGAGCGCCTGCACGTCGATACGCAGTTCCAGACGCCCAACTGGAAGCTGACCTACTGGCACAACCATTCGGACTTTTGTGACCTGTTCGGGCCCGTGCTTCGGAGCCGCAAGGGCGACGCCTTCATCGCCGACTATACCAAGCCCCTGATCTACGATCCGCCTCGGCAACTCGACGTGTTCGGATCGCTCGCCGCTTACTTCGGGCTCGACGATCTTCCCGGGGCCCAGAACATCCCAAGCCCGAAGCAGCTTCGCTCGGGCGAGATCGGCCTCAAATATACCAACACCACCAAGTCGCTCGGCGGCGTCGATCATGAGAAGGGAATCGAAGGCCGAATCGCCATCGGCGCCGACCAGGCGCAAGGCCACACCTTCCTTCGCGCGGACGGCAGCCTGAGCGCTGGCACCGCCCTGCCCTTCCCGAACAGCTCGGTCTGGTTCTACGCCCATGCGGGTGCTGTCGGCGGCCCGCGCCAGAGCCCGCTCGCGGCTTATTATTTCGGGGCCTTCGGCAACAATTATGTCGATGACCGGCCAGAGAAACGATACCGCGAGATTGAGAGCTTCCCGGGCTTCGACATCGACGAGATCGCCGCCCGCAAGTTCGCCAAGCTCACCGGCGAAGTGAACCTTCCGCCGGTCCGATTTGCCGAGGTCGGGACGCCGGCCTTTTACCTCAGCTACATCCGTCCCGCTGTCTTCGCCGGCTCGATGGCGACCGAGGCGCAGGACGGCAGCGGGCATCGCTTCACCGATGTCGGAGCGCAGTTCGATCTCGCCTTCACCGTCGCGCTTCGGCTGCCGATGGTGTTTTCGGTCGGCGTGGCGCACGGCTGGGAAGATGGCCGCTCGCACAAGACCGAGTGGCTGGCCTCGCTCAAGATCATGTAGAACTGCCAGGGATGACGCCGATCATCGCCGAAGCGGCCCATTGGGGCCTCGCGCTTGTGCCGGTGCTGGTGCTGCTGGCGATCTTCATCTCCCTCGACGCGTTCAAGCTGATGCGGTTCGGCGAAATCCTCCTGCTCCTGGTCCTGGGCGGTATCGGCGCGGGAATCGCCTGGCCGATCGCCGGACGCTTCCTCGACACCTTGCCGATCGGTTTTTCGAGTTACAGCCGGTTCGTCGCGCCGTGGCTCGAGGAAGCGATCAAGGCCGCGATCATGATCCTCCTCTTTCGCTTCAACCGCATCGGCTACAAGGTCGACGTGGTCATTTGCGGTTTCGCGATCGGCGCCGGCTTCTCGGTCGTCGAGAATATCGTCTACCTCATTCGTTTCCCCGACTACGGCGCCGGCACCTGGCTGGTGCGCGGCTTCGGCACCGCGGTGATGCACGGCACCACGCTCGCCGTCCTTGCGGCGATCGCTCACGAGTTCGCCGAGCGGGAGACTCGCGAAGCAGCGGGCGATTTCGACTTCCACCTGTGGTGGTTCGCTCCCGGATACCTCGCGGCGGTCGCGCTGCACACGACGTTCAACCAGTTCCCCGACCGGCCGATGCTCGCGATGCTCGGCGCAATCCTGTTCGCCCCGATCGCGCTGGTCGGGATATTCTATTTCGGCACGGCGGAGGCGGAGCGCTGGCTCGTCGCTGAGCGGGCTGAGCACCGTGCGCAGGTGGAATGCTTGCGCTCGGGCGGATGGCCCGACACGCCCGCCGGCCGCAAGATCGCCGCACTGGCGGAACGCCTTGGCCCCGAGGCGACCGCCCGCATTCGCCGCTATTGGGAGCTGCAGGCGTGGCTGGTCGGTGAGGCCGAGGAGACGATGATCGAGGAGGAGGGAGGCGACGCCGAGTTCGACGCGGCGGAGGTTCGCGCGACCATTGCCGAGCTCGACGGCCTCCGCCGGGCGCTCGGCCGAAGCAGCTTCACCGCGCTCAAGGCCCTCCTCCCCTTCAGCCGCAACGATTATTGGGAAGTCGCGGAACTGAAGCAGCGACTCTCGCGACAATAGATCGGAAACCGTCCGGGCGAAGGTGCAGTCACCGCTTCGCTGCCGCAAGTTCTGGTCGCCCTCGCGCGCCATTGACGGTGATCATGAATGGGCAGAAGCTCGCCTGACAACAAGGGCGGGGGGAGACCTATGTCTCGGTTCCTGTGGACCCAGAAGCAGGACGTTGGCCCATCCGCGCGCTTCGGCCATGCGATGGCCTACGATGCCACCCGGCAACAAACGCTGCTTTTCGGAGGGGCCGACAGCACCGGTCTTGCCCTTCGCGACACCTGGGGATGGGACGGCGAATTCTGGACTCAGCTGTCCGACATTGGCCCTGCGGCCCGGAGCGAGCACGGCCTTTGCTTCGATTTGGCCGACAATGTCGCATTCCTGTTCGGCGGCGCTTCAGGCTCCTACTTCGGCGATAGCTGGCAGTGGAACGGCCAGGATTGGACGCAGGTGGAGGACAGCGGCCCCAGCGCCCGATACGGACATGGCCTGGTGTGGGACAGCAGCCGTTCCCGGGCCGTCCTGTTTGGCGGCGAGAATGCAGCCGCGCAGCTGCTTGGCGATACCTGGGAATGGGACGGGCAGTCCTGGACCCAGGTCGAGGACACCGGACCGAGCGCGCGCGTCTATGCGGCGATGGCGTTCGATCCGGTGCAGAAGCGAACGATCGTCTTCGGCGGTCACGGCAACGCCGGCGAGCTCGCCGATACCTGGACTTGGGACGGGTCCAAGTGGACGCAGGTTCAGGACATCGGACCGTCGGCGTGCTTGCGCTCGGCGATGGCGTCCAGCGACGCTGCTTCGTTGATGTACGGGGGCTTGTCTTCGGCGGCGACGAATCCACCGCCTCAAATATTTGGCGCGAGCTGGGTCTATTCTGGGGGCCATTGGACCGAGCGGCAGGACATCGGCCCCGGTGCGCGCTGGGGTCATGCGCTCGCCTACGACAGCGCCCGGCGAACCTTCGTCTTCTTTGGCGGCGCGACGGGCATCGTCGGTTCCGGCGGCGCGCTGCGCGACGACACATGGGAGCATGCGGAGACCGATCCGCCGGCGCAAACCGGGTCCGGCGGCAACACGGGTAATAGCGGAACGCCCCAGATCGTCCTGAGCCCGTCGTCGGCGCAGGCGGGGCAGCAGGTCACGGTCCAGCTGATTGTCGCTCCGTCCAACGCCGCGGCTTCGTTCGAGGTCGCCTGGATCCGGGACAGCCGCTGGCAGGCGATCATGAACGGCGCCTCGCCCCAGGCGAACGATTTCAATTTGATCGGCGCGGTCAGCATCCCGCCGCAGGCGACCAGCGCGACCGTCACGTTCACCGTCCCCGCAGTCGGGGAAGCCATCGTGGTGGTAGCCGCGGACAGCCAGTCGATCGTCGCGAGCGCCGACCTGCCGGCATAAGCCTGCGCCGTGGCGGAGGGCGGGGAAGGGAAAGCCTCGTCTCAACGACGCCGCTGAGGGCTCGCCTCAATATTTCGTGTGGATCGAGACCATGACCGTCCGAAGCGGATTCGGTCCAGCCAGGTACGAACCGAAGAAAGCCGAGAAGCGCGGATCGACCGAGGGGCTCGCGAAATCCTGGGAAATCGCATTGGTGACGTTCTTCGCCACCACGTCGAGGCCCCACCGCCCGTCGCGCGTCTCGACGCCCGCCGAAAGATCGAGCGTGGTCAGCGGCTTGGACGGAAATTCTTCCTGCCGCTGGTTGAACATCATGCTGCGGTGGCGAAGCAGCGCGCCGAAATGCCAGTTCAGGCCGCTGCTCAGCCGCGGTTCCCAATCGGCGCTGAGGTTGAAGATCAGCTTGGGCGCCTGCGACCGGCGAAAGCGGGCGAAGACCGGGTTCCCGCTCGAGTCCACCTCGGGCGCGTTGGTCGCCGGGTCGATCGGCTGAATGATCCCCGTCGCATTGGCATAAGTGAAGCCGGCGTCGATCCGCAACGTCGGTGCGAGCTGGGTCGAACCTTCGGCCTCGACGCCCCGGCTGCGCGCGGGTCCGTTGAAGGTGATGAAGCCCAGGGTTCCACCGGTGAACACGGTATCCTGGAAATTGGCGATGTCGGTCGAGAATGCGTCGATGTTGAACCTGACCCGGCGATCGAACAGATAGGACTTGAGGCCGATTTCGTAAGCGTGGACGCTCTCGTCCTTGATCGACGATCCCGAAGCGACGAGGTCCGCAGGCACCTTGCCGTTGACCAGCAGCTGCGGCGGGACGGCGATCGTGTTGGTTTCGACGAAACCCCCCGACTTGCTGCCATGGCCGTAGGACGCATAGGCCATGACGTCCCGGTTGAGGTCGTATTCGACCGTGGCATTGCCGTCGAGGAAGTTCGACTTGTGCGATAGCGGCGTCGGGTCGAACGGCGGGTTTGCGATCGTATTCCAGACCGTGAACGGGGCCAGCGCAATCCGCCCCGAGACCACGTTCTTGGTTTCACGGGTGTAGCGGATGCCGCCGGCGATCCGAAGCGCATTGCTGAGGTGCCAGGTCCCGGACGCAAAGGCTGAGTAGGACTTCTGCCCCTGGACGAAGTGATTGACGAACGGGCCGTTGAACAGCTGGCCAGGAGGCGGCGGTCCGACCGGCGGAAAGCCCGGCACGGCCCAGTCCTGGAGCTCGAGCGAGTCCCAGTGGCTGGTCATGAAGAAGGCTCCGGCCATGTAGTCAAGCCTGCCGCCGGTCGGCGACTGGAGACGAATCTCCTGCGTGAACTGGCGGTATTTCTCCTTGCGATCGAAGTTGATGCTGTTGTCGGGCGAGAAGTCGAAATCGTCGAGGTTGTGGAGGTCGTAATCGACATAGGCGCTCTGCGCGACCAGCGTGTCCGCGCCGATCGCCACCTCGGCCTTGAGCGACGCAATATCCGAGCGAATTCGATGGACCGTATCGCCGCTCGACGTGTCCGGGGTGAACTGCGACGTATGATCGTCGAGCTTGTTGTCGCCGAAGAGCGCGGGGAGGTCGCCCCCGACCAGCTGGTAGCTGGCGCCGATCTGCTTGTTGTCGGAATGCTGTATGCTGCCGGTCAGCGTGAGCCGGTCGGTCACGTTCGCGCGGATGGTCCCGCGAAGCCCCAGGTCCTTGTGCTCCGGCCCGTCATGATTGGTGACATCGTTGTGCACCCAGCCGTTAAGGTCGTTATAGTGCGCCGCAATCCGCAGGGAGACGCGGTCGTTCAGCGGCATGCTGCTCGCGGCATCGAGCTGGTAGCCGCCGTCGACCAGCTCGTAACCCGCCCGGCCCTCGAACGAGAAATGGTCTTCCGGCTGGCGCGTGATGATGCTGATCGCGCCGAGGCTCGCATTCTTGCCGAGCAGGGTCGACTGCGTGCCCTTGATGAATTCCAGCCTGTCGACGTCGAAGAAGCTCACTCCGTAGAGGCGCGACTTGCCGAGGAACACGCCATCCGTGAACAGCGCGATCGACTGTTCGAATGCCTGCGATCGGGCCGCCGTCCCGAGCCCTCGGAAGGTAAGCGCGAGCCCGTCGTCCGGAGCCCGCGAGAAGACCGCGCCAGGCACGAGGGTCACCGCCTGGAACAAATCCTTGATATTCTCCTGGTTGATCGCCTTGCCCTCGAGGACGGAGACGCTGACGGGCACCCGCTGAGCGGCTTCGGACCGCTTTTGGGCCGTGACGACGATCGGCTGCAGCGTAGCCGGTGCGGGAGGCGCTGCTTGCACGGCGGAGGGTTGGGCCGCGCTGTCCGCCGCGGACGCGGCAACTGCCTCGGCGGAGGCCGGATCGGCCGTCCACGCCGCCAGCGCGCAAGCTATGCCCGACGAGATCCAACCGCTGTAAACTATCGGATTGCCCCCACATCGTGGACCTGTCCGCCCCGATCGGCAGGTCTCATCCGGTCGGAACTACATTATCACATTGGTAAGTCGCGAGTCATTGACAGCGGTAATTGCGATTGTGCGCGGGATTCGACTTTGCGCCTGGTCAAGGGCTTGGAAGTCTGGCGTTTTCCGCCGCGGGCCAGGCTCGCAAAGGGCCGGCGGCGCATTAATTTCCTGACAGGTTTCAGCTTCCGCCGCCTGGCGCTGCCGCCTCGAGACTCCGCGAGGACTCGCACCATTCATTTGAGTACGAGTGGCGGAGCGACTGAGATTCGAACTTGCGATATGGACTTGCATTGATGGCCCGAAGAACGGCGGGAAACGCCGACTTTCCCGTGGGAAGCCGTACCTTCGAGAATGTGCAGTTCCACACGTTCCCGTAACGGATGCTTTCGACCCGTTCGGGACATCAAAGCCTGTGACAGGTTGGAAAATGTACAGCTCAAGCTATCAGATTTTGATTCCGTTCCGCTGTGTTCGGTGCTCCCGCTACACGACAGTTTCAACAGTCTGTAACCGTTCGCTATAGCTGGCCATTGGATGCGCTTAGTCTTCCGCTGACCGACAAGTTGGCGCAGGCCGATGCACACCCGGGAGGCGATTGTGGCAGCGCTATACGTTGACAATGCTGTAAAGAGCTTCGGAGACGCCGCCGTTCTGAAAGGCGTTAGTCTCGAGCTCGAGGATGGCGAATTCTGCGTCGTTGTCGGGGGCTCCGGTTGCGGCAAGTCTACCTTGCTGCGCGCGATTGCCGGCCTTGAGGACCTCGATTCAGGAAGCATCTTCATCGATGCGCGCCGGGTTGACCACCTACCTCCGGCGGAACGCGGGATCGCCATGGTTTTCCAGAGCTATGCTCTCTACCCGCACCTCAACGTATTCGAGAACCTCGCATTCGCGTTGCGGCTCGCCAGGCATCCGGCCTCGGACATTGAGGAGGAGGTCGGACGGGCCGCCGAGACACTCGGTCTCACGGACTATCTTGACCGCAAGCCGGCGGCGCTCTCGGGCGGCCAGCGGCAGCGCGTTGCCATTGGCCGTGCAATCGTTCGCAAGCCGGGGATTTTTCTGTTCGACGAGCCATTGTCCAATCTCGACGCCGGCCTGCGCAATCGGATGCGCGCTGAATTTGCCTCCCTTCACCGTCAATTGGGGACGACCACCGTTTACGTCACGCACGATCAGGTCGAGGCTATGACTCTCGCGGACCGCATCGCCATCATGCGCGCCGGCGTGATCGAACAAATCGGGACTCCGGAGGAGTTGTACGAGAGTCCGGCAAACCTTTACGTTGCCGGATTCATTGGTTCCCCGCCAATGAACTTCCTTTCGGGCAGCGTCGTCGAGACAGCCGAAGCTGGAGCCGCGCTTGAGCTGCCCGGAGGCGAACAGATTCCCCTTCCCGTTGCGGCCAAGAAGCTGACGGGCAAGCCAGTGACCCTTGGTGTCAGGCCGGAACATTGGCGTCCAAGCGACGACAGCGCCGGATTGAAGCTCCAGGTCGAGTTCGTCGAATGGCTCGGAAGCAGCGTGAACGTGCACCTTCGACACCCAGGCGAAAATGGCCCGGCGATCATTTGGCACCATGTCGAACCCGCCGGCGTCAGCGAGGGCGAGACGGTGCGGCTTCTGCCCGACGGCGACCATATGCATTTGTTCGATGAGAGCGGCCAATCCATTCGGCTTCATTAGAAGCCGGATGTTGCAGAATAGGCACTTGTAGTCTCGTAATGTAACCGGTTACATTGGCTCCGGCGCGGCGCCGGCTCCGCGCTTCGGCCAGTCCCGGCGTCTCTCGTCCTGGCCGTAGGGGAGAAGGCTCGGTGGTCACGATTCGCGACGTCGCGCGGGAAGCGGGGGTGTCAGTTGCTTCGGCTTCGCGCGCACTCAACGATCGCGATAACGTAACCCCCGCCACACGCGACCGCATCCGAGCAGCCGCCCAGCGCCTTTCCTATGTGCCGCATTCCGGCGCCCGCAATCTCACACGGCAAAAGACGGATTCAATCGGCGTCGTCCTGCCGGACCTGTTCGGCGAGTTCTTCAGCGAGCTCATCCGCGGGATCGATCGGATCGCTTATGCGCACGGACTTCAGCTGCTGCTCAGCAACATGCACGGCAATCCGCACGAGGCGACGAGCGCCGTGCGCGCGATGCGCGGCCGCGTAGACGGCCTGCTGGTGATGCCGCCGGACGCTCAGCATCAGCACCTCATCGAAGCGCTTAGTCCAGCGGTGCCGGCAGTGCTGCTCAACTGCCACGATCCCAATGCGGGCGTCCCGTCGGTCGGGATCGACAACGAGGGCGGCGCCCAAGCCATGACCCGGTTCCTCGTCGAGAAAGGTTATCGACGAATCGCGTTCGTATCCGGACCTCGCAACAATCGCGACTCGGCGGCCCGCCAGGCGGGCTTCGTTCAAGCGCTTGCCGAAACAACGGGTGAACGACATCCGCTGGTCATCGCGGGAGATTTCAGCGAGGCGTCGGGCGCCGAGGCGACGCGGCTGCTGATCGCCGGCCGAATGCCGATCGACGCGATCTTTTGCGCCAACGACATGATGGCGGTGGGCTGTTGCGGCGTGCTCGCCGACGCCGGGATCGAGGTCGGCGCCGAGATTGGAGTCGCCGGTTTCGACGATATCCCGATCGCTCATTACACCGCGCCTTCGCTGACGACGATGAACGCGCGCATTGCCGAGCTCGGCGCCGCTGCGGCCGAGAAGCTCATTCGCCTGATTGCCGAACCCGCGTCGGCGCCGGGCACGACGATCCTCGCGCCGCAACTGATGGCTCGGGACTCCACTGCGCGCGACCGTGTTTCCCGGCGCGCGAACGCGAACGAAATTTTGGAAAAGGGGATTATCTCATGACCGCATCGAATCTTCGCCGGAAGGCGCGCCTCGGCGTACGCGTCGCCTTGTTCGCAACGTCGCTGCTGGCGGCGGCACCGGCGCTTGCGCAGCTGAGCACGGCCACGATCCGCGGACAGGTGACGAGCAGTGCGGCGCCGATTGCGGGCGCCGTCGTCACGGCGAAGAGCATCGACACCGGCGCGGTGAAGAGCGTGCGGTCGGGATCGGACGGAAGCTACGTCCTCAGCGGCTTGGCGCCTGGCGCCTATGACGTCAGCTTCACCGGCTCGGGCGGGGCTGCCGTCACGCAACGGGTGATCGTTTCGGTCGGCCAGTCCGCCACCCTGGACATGGACTCGGCCGCGCCCGCGCAAACCGCGGCGCAAGCCGGCGTTCCGAGTTCGACGGCTCCGGGCACGGCCATTGTGGTCACCGGGCGCCGCCTGGTCGAGACTCGAACGTCGGAGCAGGCAACCAACGTCACTCCACAGCAAATCGAGAACCTGCCGCAGGGCAGCCGCAACTTCATCGATTTCGCCGAGCTCGCGCCGGGTATCCGCATCATGAAAGCTGGCGGATTCCCCGTTCAGTTGCGGCAGTCGTTCAGCGCCGGAGGCGCCGGACAGGATCCGGGCGGCGACAGTTTCGGCGGTCCGCAGGTCAACGTATTCATCGACGGGCAGAGCCTTCGGAGCAACATCCAGCAGGGCGGAATCGTCGGCCAGGACGTGAGCTCCGGCAATCCCTTCTCGCAGCTCGCGATCCAGGAATTCCGGGTCCTCACCTCCAACTACAAGGCAGAATATGAGGACGCGGGGACGTCGATCATCTCAGCGGTGACGAAGTCCGGTACCAACGAGTTCCATGGCGAGGCGTTCGGCCTGTTCACCAACGAGCACCTGACCGCCAACGACTTCTTCACGCGGCAGCGCGGCGACCCGAAGGTCCCGTTCAAGCGCATTCAATATGGTGCGGCGCTCGGCGGACCGATCATCAAGGACCGGCTGTTCTTCTTCGTCAATTACGAAGTGAACAACCAGGACCGGACGACGGCCGTCGTCCCCGGGCCGGTGCCCGATAACCAGGGCCCGCTGCTCAATTTCAACCCGCAGGATTTCGCAGGAACCTTCGCGCAGCCGTTCCGTGAGAAGCTCGGCTTCGGCAAGCTCACCTTCCTCGCGTCCGACAACAATACGATCGAAGCGACTGGCAGCATTCGCAGGGAAACCGACGTCCGCGACGTCGGCGGCCAGAATTCGTTCGAGCGCGGAACTCATGTCACCAACGACGTGACGACCGCCAAGATCACCGACAGGTTGACCGGCAACGGCTTCCTCAACGAAGCGACGATCGACTATCTGAAGTCAAACCTCGCGTTCGGCGCGCCGAGCACGACCGACTTCGGCGAGATCTTCCAGGGCGTCATCGCGATCGGCGGACGCGCCGACTTCCAGACGGTCAGGCAGCAGGGACTGACGTTCCGTGACGACTTCACGCTCAACAACCTGCAGTGGAACGGAAGCCATGTCGTCAAGGTCGGCGCCAAGGTGTCGTTCCAGAAATATCAGGTCGGCGGAAGCGGCCCCGACGCCAATCCGCAGTTCACCTTCACCTTCGATCCGACCCGCAACCTGAACTTCAGCTTCCCGGAGCTGGTGAACTTCGGCGGCGGCAACCCGAACGTCAGCGCCAGGACGACCCAGATCGGCCTGTTCGCGCAGGACGACTGGGAGGTGAACAAGCACCTGCTGATCAACTACGGCCTGCGCTGGGACGTCGACACGAACGCGAAGAACAACAGCTTCGTGACGCCGGCGAAGGCGGTTCAGGCTCTCCAGACGCTGGGCCAGGACCCGCGGATCCAGCCGGCCTTCTTCAACGTCAACGACTTCATCTCGACGGGCGATAACCGCCATCCCGACTGGAACAATTTCGCTCCCAGGATCGGCTTTTCCTACGATTTGAACGGCAACCAGAAGACGGTCTTCTTCGGCGGTTACGGACGGTTCTACGACCGCACCTTGTTCCGCAGCGCGGCCGAAGAGCAATTATTGTCGCAGTTCCAGCACGGAACGCTTCTGTTCTCGCGGACGGGCTGCCGAGGAACGGCCAGCCGACGATCAAGTTCGACCCGTCCTTCCTGACTCCGGCGGGCTTCCAGGCGCTGCTCGCAAGCCTCGCGACCAACCCGCTTGCGCCGGGAACCAGCGAGCTTCGGGTGATCCCGAACAATCTGAAGACGCCATTCACCGATCAATTCTCGATCGGCATCCGCCAGAAGTTCGGGATTTTCCAGACGTCGCTGTCGTTCAACCACATCATCGGCAAGGACCAGATCGGCTATGCCCCGCTCAACCGGTCTTCGCTGCCCGATCCAAACAACGGCGGCTTCTTCGACTTCATTCCGCTGATCAACGGATTCAGCAACGCCGTCGCTGCGTTCAATACGCGCGAGACGAAGTACAACGCCATCTTCCTCACCATCGACAAGCCCTATTCGAAGCAATCGGGCTGGGGCGGAGGCATTGCCTATACCGGCGTCCTCAATTCCAAGGAGAACGGTAATCCGGGAGGCAACGGCTTCAACTTCGACCGGCCGGACATCGCGGCGACTCCGTTCGTCCCCAATGCGGGCAACGAGAAGCACCATCTGGTCTTCAACTGGATCGTCAACCTGCCGTTCGACATCCTCTATTCGGGATTGATCACCTACGGTTCGGGCGCGCCCTTCAACGTCATCGACGCGACCCAGGGATTCCAGCCGACGGTGATCCGGGAAGGCTTCTTCCGGCACTTGCCGCCGTTCCGTCAGGTCGACATGAGGCTGCAGAAGTTCATTCACTTCGGCAAGGACCGGGAGTTCGGCCTCTCGTTCGAGGTCTTCAACCTGTTCAACCGGACCAATTTCGGCGGTGCAAACAACTTCTTTGGGCCAGGCGACGTCATCAAGCTCGAGCCCAACAGCCTTGCCGGCCCGCCGCGGACGTTCCAGATCGGCGCGAACGTCCGCTTTTGACGCGCCCGTCAGGGCGGCCTTAGGAGGCGACCATGCTTGAAAGCCGCCGGGCGGTCATCAAGCTCGCCTCCCTGGGGCTTGCAGGACTGGCTGCGGGCCGGACGTTCGCAGCCGGCCGTCGACCGGGCGGGCCGGGCGGCGCCGGCCTGCTCGACGACCTCGAGCAGCGCACCTTTCGCTGGTTCTGGGACGTGGGCGATCCGGCGACCGGCCTGGTCCCGGACCGCTGGCCGTCGAAGAGCTTCTGCTCGATCGCGGCGGTCGGCTTTGCGCTCAACGCTTATGCGATAGGCGCCGAGCGCGGGTGGATCGGCAGGTCCGACGCGCGTCAGCGCACGCTCAACACGCTCCGCTTCTTCGCGGCTGCGCCGCAAGGCGACGCGTCCTCCGGCATGACCGGTTACCGCGGCTTCTTCTACCACTTCATCGACATGGAGCGCGGCCGCCGCTTCGAACATGTCGAGCTGTCCTCGATCGACACCGTGCTGTTGCTCGCCGGAGTCCTGTTCGCCGGCAGCTATTATGATCGCGACGATCCTGCGGAGGCGGAGATCCGGCGCCTGGCGAATTATCTCAACGGCCGCGTCGACTGGCCGTGGATGTACGGCAAAGGCCCGCTGGTCTCGATGGGATGGACGCCCGAGCAGGGCTTCATCGAAAGCCAGTGGGACCGGTTCAACGAAGCAACCATTCTCTACATCCTCGCGCTCGGCAGTCCGACTCATCCGATCGACCCCGCCGTATGGACTCGCTGGACCGCCAATTTCGCCTACAGCTGGGGCGACCATTGGGGTGAGCGGCACCTCTATTTTCCGCCGCTGTTCGGCCACCAGTACAGCCATTTGTGGATCGACTTCCGCGGCATTCGCGATCCGTGGCTCCGCGCGCATGACCTCGACCTGTTCGAGAACAGCCGGCGCGCCACCCGGGCGCAGCGCAATTACGCGATCGCCAATCCCGGCCGTTGGGCGGCCTATGGCCCCGACTGCTGGGGCCTCACCGCGTGCGACGGTCCCGGCGATTTCAAGATGCTCATCGGCGGGCGCGAGCGCGAGTTTCACGGCTATACCGCGCGCGGCCCTGCGCCCGACCGGATCGACGACGGAACGCTCGCGCCGACGGCGATGGCCTCCTCGATCGTGTTCGAGCCGCGGCTGGTCCTGTCCGGCCTTTCGGCGATGAAGCGCCGGTTCGGCCAGGCGATCTACGGCAAGTACGGCTTCCTCGACGCGTTCAATCCCACGTTGACCTCGGTCCCGCCGGGAACGCGGATCGCCGGCCGGCTGGTGCCGGGCATCGGCTGGGTCGACGTCGACTATCTCGGGATCGACCAGGGGCCCATCGTGGGGATGATCGCCAATTATCGGGACGAGCTGATCTGGCGCGCGATGCGCCGGTCGCCGCCGATCGTCGCGGGGCTGCGCCGCGCCGGCTTTGCCGGCGGCTGGCTGGACCGCGCCGCGTGATCCTGTCGCGCCGAGAAATGCTCGCTGCCGCGGCGGCCGCCGGGCCGCTGGCGCTGGCGGGATGCGGCTGGCGTTCGCCTTCGGGGCTCGAATTCTGGGCGATGGGCGCGGAGGCGGAAAAGATGGCGAGCCTGCTCGCCGCGCTTCCGCGCGCCGGGCTGCCGAGCGTCACTGTCCAGGCGCTTCCGTGGAGCGCTGCGCACGAGAAGTTGCTGACGTCCTACGCCGGCGGGTCGCTCCCGGACCTGGGCCAGATCGGCAACAGCTGGATCGCCGAACTGACCGCGATCGATGCCATCGAGCCCGTGCCGGCTGAGCTCGAGCACCTCGTCGACGGCCAGTTCCCGGGGGTCGTCGACACCAATCGAATCAACGGCCGGTTGATGGGCCTTCCCTGGTACGTCGACACGCGGCTTCAATTCTACCGTCGCGACCTGTTCGAGCGCGCGGGATATGCGGCGCCCCCCGACCGCTGGGACGCGTGGAAAGCTGCGCTGGGCGCCGTCCGTGCGAAGAATGGCGGCAACGGTTTCGCGATCCTGCTGCCGATCAACGAATATGAGCATCTGACCGAGCTCGCGCTTTCGTCGGGGGCGACCCTCCTCAATCGCGACGGCACGCGCGGTGCGTTTCGCGCGCCCGAATTCCGGCGCGCGCTCGCGTTCTACAAATCCTTGTTCGACGAGAAATTGGCGCCGATCGCCGGCGCCGCACAGATCTCGAACGTCTGGAACGAGTTCGCCCGCGGATATTTCGCCGTCTATCCGTCGGGGCCGTGGACGATCGGCGACATGAAGAGCCGGCTTCCCGCCCGACTCCAGCACAGCTGGGCGACCGCGCCCTTCCCGGGGCCGAACGGCCCGGGCCGCTCGACGCCCGGCGGGTCCACCCTCGTCGTCTACAAGTCCAGCCGCAAGCCGCAGGCAGCGTGGAAATTGATCACTCAGCTGGTTTCCCCGGCCAGCCAGCAGCGCCTGCAACAGCTGACCGGAGACCTCCCACCGACCCGGTCGGTGTGGGAGTCGGCCGGCCTGCTTTCGGATCCGATCACCCAGGCGTTCGCAACTCAGCTCGAATTGACGAGCGCCTTGCCCAAGGTTCCCGAATGGGAACAGATCGCAACCGAGATGCAGAACGTCGCCGAACTGTGCGTCCGCGGTCGAATGAACGTCGATCAAGCGGTGACGGAGATGGACAAGCGAGCCAACCGGCTGCTCGAGAAACGCCGCTGGATGCTGTCGCGCGGACGAGCATCGTGAAGCTGCTGTCGCGAACCCGTCAGGAATCTCGCGCCGGCTGGCTGATGACCAGCCCGGCGCTCGCGGCGATCGGACTGTTCTTCGTCATTCCCGCGGTCGCATCGCTGCTTCTCAGCTTCACCGATTTCGACATCTACGCGCTCGCGGATCTGCGCAATCTGCGCTTCGTCGGGCTTCAGAATTACGGACGGCTGATCGGCAATCCGTTGTTCTGGCAGGCCATGGCCAACACCATGTGGTTCGTGATTATCGGCGTGCCGCTGTTGGTCTCGACCTCGCTGCTTGCCGCTCTGCTGGTCAATGCGAAAACCTTGCGCTGGCGGCCGGTGTGGAGGGTGGCGCTGTTCGCGCCTTTCGTCACGACGTTGGTCGCGACCGCGGTCGTGTGGAACTATTTGCTCCACACCCGCTACGGACTGGTCAATTATGCTCTCGGCGCGATCGGGATTGCCCCGGTCGACTGGCTCGGCAGCCCGAGGACCGCCCTTCCGGCGATCCTGCTTTTCGTCACCTGGAAGACCTTCGGCTACAATATGGTCATCTTCCTCGCCGCGCTCCAGGCGGTGTCGAAAGACCTCGAGGATGCGGCACGGGTCGATGGCGCGGGCCCATGGATGCGCTTTCGCCACGTGACGTTGCCCGCCATCGCACCGACCATCCTGCTGGTCGCGATCCTCACCGTCGCCGGCATGTTCCAGTTGTTCGCGGAGCCCTACGTCATGACGCAGGGCGGCCCCGCCGGATCGACCGTCACCGTCCTCTATTTCATGTTCGAAGAGGGCTTCAAATGGTGGAACCTCGGCTCCGGCTCCGCGGTCGCCTTCATCCTTTTCCTCTGCATCCTCGCCGTGACGCTGGTGCAGCTCAAGGTGGCCCGGAAGGCGGGCGCGATATGATCCGCGGGCGAATCCTCACGCTGGTCGCGGCATTGGTCGCGCTGTTCGTCATGCTGCCGCTCATCTGGATGGTCTCGGTCAGCTTCATGGCGCCCGGCGAGGCCGCGCAATTCCCGCCGCCCCTTTTCCCGGCGCATCCGACGCTCGCCAACTACCGCACGCTGTTCGAGGATTATGGCGTCGGCCGCTATCTCGCGAACAGCCTTCTCATCTCCACGCTCGCGACCATCCTCGCTTTATTGTTCGTGGTTCCGGCGGGCTATGCCTTCGCCAAGCTTCGCTTCAATCATCGCGACGCGATCTTCCAGTCGCTCGTGGCGCTGCTAGTCGTGCCGGGGCAGATCGGCATGCTGCCGCTCTATCTCGAGCTCAAGGCGATGGGTCTGGTCAACAGCTATGCCGGCGCGCTCGTGCCCTGGCTCGCCGGGATTTTCGGGATCTTCCTCGTCCGTCAGTTCTGCCTGTCGATCCCGACCGAGCTGCTCGAAGCGGCGCGAGTCGACGGTGCGAGCGAAGGCATGATCCTGCGCCGAGTCGTCCTGCCGACGCTGAAGCCGGTGCTGATCACGCTCGCGCTGTTCGTGTTCCTCGGCAGCTGGAACGATTTCATGTGGCCGTTGATCGTCCTTGCCGATCAGCATCTCTACACATTGCCGGTCGCGCTCGCCGCGCTGTCACGCGAGCATGTCCAGGACGACGAACTGATGATGGCCGGATCGGTCGTCACGACCATGCCGGTCCTGATCCTGTTTCTCGCCCTCCAGCGTCACTATCTCGACGGCCTTCTCGCCGGAAGCGTCAAAGGGTGAAAGCGCTTGCGATATTGCCGGCGCTGCTGCTGCTCGGCGCGGCCAATCTCATCTTCAGCGACCGCATGAACGACGCGGCATCCTGGCCGGCGGCAGGCTCCGATTATGTCGCCGCCGCAAGCCGGTCGGTCGGCGGGAACGCGATCGAGCTCAGCTACGATTTCGGCAGCGTGAACGGCTACGCCTTCATGCGGCGCAAGGCGGATATCGTCCTGCCGCGCAATTTCGAGATCCGCTTCCAAATGCGCGGACGCGGCGGGCGCAACGACATCCAGTTCAAGCTGACCGACGGCGACAATGTCTGGTGGAAGGTGTGGCGAAACCGGCGGCCGTCGGCCGATTGGGAAGACGTCGTCATCCCGGCTGGCGACATCAGCTTCGCCTGGGGCCCGTCGACCGACCACCGGCTGACGAAAGCGGACGGAATCGAGCTGGTCGTCGCGCGCGACGGGGGCGCGGGAGCGATCGCCGTTCGCGACTTGCAGATCGTCGCCCTTCCCGGCGAGCCGCAGGTGCCCGTCGCCGAAGAGGATCGCGCCAATGCCGCGCTCGAAGCGATCGCGAAGGCCGCGCCGCGCGGCGCTTATCCGCGCTCCTTCATCGGCGAGCAGCCTTATTGGACTCTGGCCGGTTCGGACGGCCACGGGATCGCCGCGCTCATCGACGAGGATGCGGACATCGAATTTGACAAAGGCGGATATTCGATTGCGCCGACCGTGATCGACGGCGGCACGACCTTCGACTGGGCCAATGTGACCGAGGGACAAAGGCTCGCCGACAACCGGCTTCCTGTCCCCAGTGTGGAATGGTCGACGCCGCGTTTCACGGTCCGGACAACCTTGCTCGCGGATTTTGCGGGCCGGGCAGCCTATGCGTCCTACACGCTCACCAATCGCACCCGATCGGCGCGAGTTCTCGAGCTTCGGCTGCGTCTTCGCCCCTGGCAGGTCAATCCGCCGTCCCAATTCCTGTCGCAGAAGGGTGGCGCGAGCCCGATTTCGGCGATCACGCAAACAGCCAACCAGCTCACCATCGTTCAACCGCAAGAGGACGGAGACGCGCCGGCGCGCCGGCGGCTGATCGTCACTCCCGGGGCGCGCTTCGAGCGGTCGGACCTGCCAGCGATTGCCGGCGCCGACATGGCGGGGACGGACATCGTCTACCGATTGGCCCTCGCGCCGGGCGCGGCCCGGCAGGTCGTTCTGACGATGCCCGTCAAATCGGCTGTCCCGCCGTTCGCCGTCAGCCGTTCGGAAACGCTCGGCTATTGGCGGCGCACGCTTGGCCGTGTCGCGATCTCCGTCCCTCCGGCCGGGCAGCGGTTCGCCGACAGCGTGGTTTCGGCGCTCGCTTATGTGCTGATGAGCCGCGACGGCCCGATTCTGAAGCCGGGGACGCGCAGCTACGACCGGGCATGGATCCGCGATGGCGCGATGATGTCGGAAGCGCTCCTGCGCATGGGACGGCCCGACGTCGCGCGCGCCTTTGCCGACTGGTACGGAAATTACCAGTTCCCCAGCGGCAAGATTCCGTGCTGCGTCGATTTCCGAGGCGCCGACCCCGTGCCGGAGAACGACAGCCAGGGCGAATATATCTTTCTGGTCAGCGAGCTTTACCGGTTCACGCACGACCGGGCGGCGCTGATGCGCGAATGGCCGCACGTGCTCGCGGCGGTCCGCTACATGGACGAGCTGAGACTGTCCGTGCGCACCGCGCACCAATCCGGCCTCGAATTCGGTCTGATGCCGGCGTCGATCAGTCACGAGGGCTATTCCGCCAAGCCCCAGTTCAGCCTTTGGGACGATTTCTGGGCGCTTCGCGGCTATCGCGACGCGGCTGCGCTCGCCCTTGTCGTGGGGAGCTCGCAAGGCGGAGCGATCGCCGCTTCGCGCGATCAGTTCGCGGCCGATCTCCATTCCGCAATCATGGCCGCGCGCGACCATTGGAAAATCGCGTTCATCCCCGGAGCCACCAGCCTCGGCGATTTCGATCCGACGTCGACGACCATCGCGCTCGATCCCGGCAACGAGCAGGCGAACCTCGACCCTTCGATGTTGAATGCGACCTTCGACCGTTACTGGACGGAATTCCGCGAGCGGTCGTCGGGCCAGCGGAACTGGACCGATTACACGCCCTATGAAGTGCGGACGATCGGAACCTTCGTGAGGCTCGGCTGGAGGGACAGGATCGATGGTCTTCTCGATTTCTTCCTCAACGGTCAGCGACCCGCCGGCTGGAACCAATGGGCCGAAGTGGTCGGACGCGATCCACGCAAGGTTCGCTTCATCGGCGACATGCCGCATGCCTGGGTTGAATCAGACTTCATCAGGTCGGCGCTCGACATGTTCGCCTGGGACCGGCGGAGCGACGAGGCGCTTGTCCTTGGCGGAGGCTTGTCGGCGAGCTGGCTCAGCGGCAGGGGTTCCGCGATCCGTGGACTGGCCACACCTTACGGCTCGCTCGACTTCAGTATCCGAGGGACGTCCCGGCACCTCGTCGCGCTAATCGGCGGCACCGCCAGACCGCCGGGCGGTTTCGTCATTGCATGGCCTTTTGCCGGCAGTCCCACGCCCGCCCGGGTCGACGGACGTTTGGTGCAGTGGCCGAGTGCGGGGCTTCGCATTCATCCGACGGGTCGACCGATCCGGATCGAGGTCGGCGAGCCTTCCGCCCCAGATTCCAGACACCGACTGAAAAGCAAGGACGAATGATGGGTCGATTTCCGGACGATTTCCTATGGGGCGCTGCGACGGCCGCCTATCAGATCGAAGGCTCGCCGCTCGCCGACGGAGCCGGCCCGAGCATCTGGCAACGCTTCAGCCACGATCCGCGGCTGATGGCGTCCAAGGGCGACACAGGTGACGTCGCTTGCGACCATTACAACCGGATGGAGCAGGACGTCGCGCTTATGAAGCAGCTTGGGCTCCAGGCCTATCGCTTCTCTGTTGCGTGGGGCCGGATCCTTCCGGAGGGGACGGGCCGGATCAACCAGGCCGGTCTCGATTTCTACGAGCGGCTCGTCGACCAGCTCCTGGCGAACGGGATCGAACCCTTGTGCACGCTCTATCATTGGGATCTTCCGTCCGCGCTCGACGACCGCGGCGGCTGGCTCAATCGCGACATTGCAAACTGGTTCGCCGATTATGCCCGAATAATGTTCGAGCGGCTCGACGGCCGGGTGAAGAAGTGGGTGACGCTCAACGAGCCGTGGGTGATCACCGACGGCGGCTATCTCCATGGCGCGCTCGCGCCGGGTCATCGCAACATGTTCGAAGCGCCGATCGCCAGCCATAATTTGATGCGCGCGCACGGCGCCGTGGTGAAGGCGTATCGGGATATCGGTGCCCACGAAATCGGCCTCGTCGTGAACATCGAGCCCAAATACCCGGCCAGCGACAAGGCGGCGGACGTCGCGGCAGCGCGCCGCGCCGATGCCTACATGAACCGGCAGTATCTCGATCCCGCTCTCAAGGGGAGTTACCCCGAGGAGCTCGAGGAAATCTTCGGCGAAGCATGGCCCAATTGGCCCGCATCCGATCTCGCCGACATCGCACAGCCGGTCGATTTCATCGGCATCAACTATTATACCCGCAACGTCGTCCGGCACGATCCGGCGCAATGGCCGTTGCGCGCGACGGCGGTACCGCAAAAGATGTCCGCTCACACCGAGACTGGATGGGAGGTGCAGGCGCCCGCGCTCACCGATCTGCTCTTGTGGTTTGCGGAACGCTACGGTCCGATCCCGGTCTATATCACTGAAAATGGCGCCGCCTTTTACGATCCGCCGGTGGCTTCGGAGGGTGGCGTGGACGACCCGCTGCGATGCGACTATCTGGAGCAGCACCTCAGAGCCGTCGCCGACGCGATCGAGGCTGGAATCGATGTCCGCGGCTACATGCTATGGTCGCTGTTCGACAATCTCGAATGGTCGCTGGGCTACACCAAACGCTTCGGGATGGTGCACGTCAATTTTGAAACCCAGCAACGCACGCCCAAGCAGAGCGCCGCTCTCTATAGCCGAATTATCGCTTCGAAGGGTGCCGCGTTGTACGAACCAGCCGGCGATACTTTACGGTTGGGCGCTCAAAGCTGACGCGTGGCGAAAGCGACCGCGGCCCCCAACAAGCCTGGCTCCGGCAGCGTGAGCAGCTTTACCGGCACCGCCGCCAGACGGCGCTCAAACCGGCCCTTGGCCACAAAGCGCTTGGCGAATCCCGAACTGCCCAGCCGGCCGGCGAGGCGCCTCCCGATCCCGCCGGCAATCACCACCCCGGATGCGCCGTGTGCAAGCGCGAGATCCCCTGCGACGGCGCCCAGGCACATGCAAAGCTGGTCGAGCGCGATATCGGCGAGGTGATCACTTTGCTCCAGCGCCAAGGTCCACAGCGCGGGCTCACTGTGGATCGGGATTGGCTGGCCTTCCAGTTTACCGAGTACCTGATAAATGTTGAGCAAACCGGGCCCCGATACCAGCCGCTCGGCCGAGACGCGGCCAAATTTCGTTCGAAGCTCGATGAGGATGCTCTGTTCGAGATCATCGAGCGGCGCGAAGTCGATGTGACCGCCCTCCGTCTCGATTACCCGATGCGGTTCATTTTCACCGCGAATCAGGAGCGCCGCGCCGAGCCCCGTTCCAGGCCCGACGATCGTGATCACGCCACTTGCCGGCAGGGGCTCACTGGGTCCAGCGAGATGCAGAAGGTGCGTCTCCTCAACGACGGATACGGCATGGGCGATCGCTGCGAAGTCGTTGATGACGAGCATCGAATTGAGCCTGAGGGACGAGACGATATGGGCACGGCGGAACTGCCAATGGCTGTTGGTCAGCGAGAAGTCGTCGCCGGCCACCGGAGCCGCGACGGCTAGCGAAAGGTCACTGGGCAGCTTGCTTCCGACCCGATCTTCGAACGCATTCCAGGCACGTTCGAAGCTGACGAAATCGGCGGTCTTGAAAACCGTCTGATCGTCTATTCCGATAATCTGTCCATGCTCGATGCTTGCGATCGCAAAACGCGCGTGGGTGCCTCCAATGTCTGCCGTGACAAGCCGTTCCATCATCGTTCCGTCGAGCCTACCTTATCGTGCCGGCCACGATTGCGCGTCTAGCGGCGGCCGATGATTATACCGAATTGTTCGTCGCCCGGAGAACAGCGGTGCTTTCCCCTAAGCCGCTGCATAAGCTGTTAGAGCGTCTTCTACCCATCTTCGTGTGGATGCATCGCTCCGACGCGACCAACGTCACCCATCTCGAAAGCTTTCGACAAGATGAAAGAGCAGCGTTACGCCTTCGGACCAATCAGTCGCACCGTTTGTCCAATGACTTAGACTAGGTGGCGGTGGGCGCAGTCAGGCGCGAACTCGTCTCCGCGTGAGATTCCCTGAAATTCCCTGATAACGCGGTAATAACAGGGGAAAATGTGTGTTTTGTGAGCCGCGGCAACAACTGCCAACGCCTAAAAACCGCAGTTTCGCAGACAAAATGGACCACCGAGGTCATTCTGGGAACAGGGAATTGATTTCCTCAGATCAGGGGAGGCCATCTCACGAACAGGGACGCGAATAAGCTTCACGCCAAAGCCTGAGCAGGTACAGATGGCCGCGAACTCCAGCTGGTTTCGTTTAGGCTCACGCCAGACCCGCCACCACGCCCACAAAGCGAGCATGTAGCTGACGGATTCGAGCGCAAAGAAATAACGAACGGCATGACTGGACAGCATTGATTGTCTCGCTCCTCACCCCCTTTTTGGTGATGACGCCTTTGAATCGGGTTTGTTTTCGCACCACAGATCCGGTCGGATCCGCGGACTGAGTTGCTCATTGCTTACATCTCAGTGCAGCCTGGCTTTGGGCGCTTGATACGCGCCAGCTGCGCACTCCGCGAACGGCCTTCCACAACATTGCCGCATTCTTGCGAGGGCCGCTGAAGCGGCGTTCCAAGGTCTCCTCCAATCCACGTAGCACGACGACGAAAGTTGATCGGCGCGCGTGGAGACATCAAATCAAAATGTCGAATCTAAGAATAACCAGAAGAACATCTCTTAAGACGCATTCAATATGGATACAACATCTCGCGGAAACATCACGAACAAACGGGTCCGGCTCCGCTTTGGACATGAACCACTGAAGTGAATCTCCTGTCCCCCCACTATGCTCAGACAAGAGCATTGGGGAGGGATTTATGTTCAGTTTTTTGCCCGGCCGGCACCTTCTGTGGGATGTCATCCTGGGATCGGGAACTGTTCGGCGCAAGTATTCCGATGCAACCACGAGGCCCCCGTGGAAAAGGCCCTCTCGCCCGACTTTCAGCAGGCGCGAATGGCTCGCCCTGGCCTCGGTCAGCGCTGTGTGCATTCCGTCAAAGCTGGCGGCCGCTCAATCGACCGCGACCGGCTATGTCACACCGGAACAGTTCGGCGCCGCCGGGGACGGTGTAACCAACGATACGGCCGCGTTCGCGAAGATGGCAGCATATATCAACCACCATGGTGGCGGGACGATCTCTTTGCGGGCAACTACGTACGTCGTCGGAAGCCAGTCATATCAACGCAGCAATCCCGATTATTCTTTCACACCCTCGCCGATCATGGAGTTTAGCGGCTGCTCAAAGTCGCTCTCTATTCTCGGCAACGGGGCAAGAATTCGCTGCGCAGACGGGCTGAGATTTGGAACATTCGATCGGGCGGGTCAGCCCACCAGCCATGCATTGCCATATTATGGCACCGGTGAGTTGGCGTGCCCTTACTTTTCTATGATCCATGTCGCCAACTGCTCTGGTGCCGTGCAGATCAGTGACATCGAATTGGACGGCAATGTCGCGGGACTCCAGATCGGCGGGCCGTGGGGTGATTCAGGCTGGCAAATCGGCTGTGCCGGGTTGCGGCTCGATGACAACACAGGGGCCGTCATCATAAGCAACGTCAACTCGCATCATCATGCCCAGGATGGCGGCTCGGGCAATGGGCCGGGGCTTCCAGGAAGTCCCGAATATGTGAGCATTGAGAATTGCAAATTTGCATCGAATGGTCGCAATGCCTGGTCGATGGTCGGCGGCGTCGGATGGAAATTCTCCCAGTGCAGCTTTGATGGAAGCGCGCGCGATCTGCCGTTTGCGGGTTCGGCTCCGAAAGCGGGAATCGATTTCGAAGCCGAGGGTGGCAAGTATGTCCAAAACATCCATCTCGTCGACTGCAACGCATCCGACAATGCCTGGTCTGCTTGCACCCATCCCGGTGATAGCCACGTATCAGACGTACTTTGGGAAGGCGGCCGACTCGTCGGAACCATAGGCTGGTCATACTATGGTGGGGGCAATGAAGGCATTGCATTCAAAGGCGTCACATTCCTTGGAGCACTCGTCAATCTAACCAAGGAAAGCTTTGCGGATTGTACCTTCAGTAACGATATTTCTCAGTCGCCTACTGGTGTTCTGTTCAACCCCAACGGCTGGATCATTCCCGACTGCGTGGCGGGAAACACATTTGCGCAGTGCGCCTTCATTCATTCCAAACCTGAGTGGTCCGGCAATGGAAACTTCGATCAGGCATTGTTCGAGGATTGCGTCTTCCAGTCCGTGTCGGGAGCCGGAAGGCTTGACGTTTATGGCCACTTCCGTGGCAGCAGCACGCGTTTCACCGCAGCGAATGGAGGAACAAATTTTGCTGTGACGCCCGACGCGCTTGGTGGCTCAAAGAGTGCCGGCGGAGCGGACGATCCATTTTCCATTACGACAAGCGACGGATCCACAACGACATACACGCCAACCCCGGCGTAATCTTCCACCTAGCTGGTTACGCCAAGTCACGCCTCGCCGAATCTGCGAAATCCGCAGGTCCAAGTGT
>DATNFJ010000015.1:0-30460 GCA_035606455.1 Sphingomicrobium sp. | reverse complement strand
GGCGGCCTTGCGCGGCAGGCCGTCCACGATTGCCGCAGCGGGCTTTGAGAGGGGATACTCGTGGGCCTTGCCGGTCTTGTATGCAGCCGCAGGGACGCGCACCCCGCGCCCGCCGTCCTCGCGCTCAAAGAGCCACCCCGTCTGTAGCTCCGCCACTTCCGAGCGCCGCTGCCCTGTCAGGATGAGCAGGCGGAACATCTCGCGGAACGGGTAGCCCATCTCGCCCGCCGCGTCCCACACGCGGCGGAGCTCGGCCCTGCTCAACTTGTTCTCGCGCGGCTTGTAGCGCTCGGGGCGCTTGAGCCCGAACATCGGGCTCGCCGTCAGGCCGTGCTCGTCGCGGTCTATCACCCAGTTGAAAAGCGAGCTGAGGTGCTTACGGACCTCAATTGCCGCGGCTGGCGACCTGTCGCGGGCAACGTCATCGAGCAGCGCCTGAATGTCCGACCGCTTGATGCCTTGTATTGGGCGTTCGCGCCACGCGGGTACGATCACATTCTGGATCCACCGCTCGACGTTGCGCCACTCCTTGACCTTCTTCTTCGCGTGACGCTCGACGAATTGCTCCGCGATCACCTCAATGGAGTTGATGTCGCGGTAGCCCACGGCGGCTTTGCGCTTCTCCTCGTCAACCTCGGCCTTCCTGCGCTTGGCGAAGTCGACGCCCTCATCGGCCGCGCGCAGTGCGTCGCGGGCCATGTCTCGGGCCTCGTCGAGCTTCACGTGCGGGTAGGCGCCCAGCGATGCGCGGCACGGCTTGCCCCGGCTGCGTCCATCTGGAGCCTCGCCGCGGACGCGGTACACGACGGACCAAGTCTTGGCTCCGTGCTGGCTCACGCGAAGCCGGAGGCCCGCGCAGCCCGTGTCGCTGATCTCAAGCCGCTGACCCGAGGGCGGCGCACGGAGCGCCTCGACCGTTTGCGAACTGAGACGGGTCGACCGCGACTTGTGCTTGATAGAATCACCCGATGAGACGCTTGCCATCCCCCTGTTCCTCCTGTCCGGGGATACGGCTAGGGGATACGTCGCGAGGGTTACGCGGCGATCCTAACCGATCCCAACGGAGACGACGGATAGCGCCAAGTGCCTCTGAAAGCGACTGTTTTCCGGGGGATAGATCATGCTTTCGCGGACTATCAGGTCGCTTCGGAGCCGAACGGGCGTAACCTTGCCAAGGTTGGGGTCGAGGGTTCGAATCCCTTCGCCCGCTCCAGCGCTTCCGGCGCTGATCACGAGAATGAAGCGAATGGTCTAGCCGGCGGTTGGTCGAAGCCGCCGTCGCGCCTATGTGCGTCGCGCAAGGAGTCGCGCCATGGCCGAGCAAGCCGAACTGACCCGCCCCGAAACGCGCCACAAGATTGAGACCGTCAATCCCGCGACAGGCGCGCCGGGAAAGAGCTACGAGGAAACGTCACTGGCTGAAGCCAAGGATGCGGCGGCGGCAGCTCGAAAGTCGTTCCTCGATTGGCGACGGACCAGCTTCGCCGAGCGCTCGGCTATCATCCACGCGGCCGCCGGAATTCTCCGCGCGCGCAAGGACGAGTTCGCGCGCCTGATGACGGACGAAATGGGAAAGACCATCGACGAGGGTCGCGCCGAGATCGAGAAATGCGCCTTTCACTGCGACTGGTTCGCCGATCACGCGCAGAATTATCTCGCCGATGAGCCGGTCGATATCGGTGCGGGCGAGACCTTCGTTACCTTCAATCCCCTCGGTGTGGTGCTTGCGGTGATGCCGTGGAACTTCCCGTTCTGGCAGGTTTTCCGCTTTGCCGGGCCGGCGCTGATGGCCGGCAATGGCGCGCTCCTGAAGCATGCGAGCAACGTCCCCGGCTGTGCGCTTGCGATCGAGGAGGTGCTTCACCAGGCCGGTGTCCCGCGCGATCTGTTCCGAACGCTCCTTCTGCCGAGCCGCGAGGTCGAGGCCCTGATCAGGGACGAAAATGTGGCTGCCGTCACGCTGACCGGCAGCGTCGAGGCGGGCCGGAGCGTCGCGACCGTCGCCGGCTCGGTGCTCAAGAAGTGCGTTCTCGAGCTCGGCGGCTCGGACGCTTACGTCGTCCTCGAAGATGCCGACATCCACGCGGCGGCAAAGATCGCGGCGGCCGCGCGGATGGTGAACGGCGGCCAGAGCTGCATCGCCGGCAAGCGCTTCGTCGTCGTCGGTTCCGTCGTCGAGCCGTTCGAGCGGGCGCTCGTCGATGCGATGCGTGGCTATGAAATGGCCGATCCCATGCAGGGCGGCACGAAGCTCGGACCGATGGTCAGCGTCAAGGCCCGCGACGACATCCACGCCCAGGTTACGAAGAGCGTGGAGAAAGGCGCGAAGCTATTGCTCGGCGGCAACGTCCCGGACAAGCCCGGCGCCTGGTATCCGGCGACGGTGCTCAGCGATGTTCGGCCCGGGCAGCCCGCGCATGACGAGGAAGTGTTCGGTCCCGTCGCCGCCATCATCGCGGCGAAGGACGAAGGCGACGCGATTCGGATTGCCAACGACAGCGAATTCGGCCTCGGGTCCGGCGTCCTCACCCGCGACGTGGAACGTGGCCGCAGGATCGCGGCGGAGCAGCTCGAAGCGGGGATGAGCTTCGTCAACGACAATGTCCGCTCCGACCCGCGGACGCCCTTCGGTGGGGTGAAGCAGTCCGGCTACGGGCGCGAATGCTCGGCCTTCGGAATCCGCGAGTTCGTCAACATCAAGACGGTGCACGTCAAGGAATAGGTCAGTCCTTGTCGGCGGCCCGATCCTCCAGCGCGCTGACGTCACCGTAGAAGTGCATTCCGACCAGGCCCTGCGCGAGCGCGGAGAGGCGTCCGCCGCGTGCGGCATCCGGATCGAGCTTCAGCTGGGCCATAGTCAGCGGCGGGAGGTTTGCGGCCCTGAGCTTAGCGTTGAAGGCCGCGATGTCGCCCGCTTCAAGGCTCGCCCATTGCCCTTCGACATCCTTGAGCTCGCGATCGAGCGCGTCGATGCGCGCCAGTTCGTAGTTCGTCGGCCGCTCCTCGGTCGAGTTCACCATCCCGTAGATCTCGTCGGTATGCTCGCGAAGCCGTTCTTCGCCGGTGATCGCGCCGCCCTCGGTGGTGGCGACGATCTCCTTGCGAAGTGCGTCGGCCTTCCCGCCTAGCTGTGCGGCAGCGGCCTTCACATCGGCTGGGGCAGTTGGGCTCTGCGCGAGCGCAGCGGCTTGCGCGCGAACGCCGTTGATCTGCGCGACCAGCTTGCTCATCCGCAGGAACATCGCCTTGATCCGCTCGGACGCGGCATATTGCGCCTGACGGTCGGCGAGGCTGAACTTGGCGCGCCGATCGAGCGTGATCGTCAGCGGCTCGGTCGTGACCTGACCGGCGTCCGTCAGGCGCACCGTATAGGTGCCCGGAAGCACGCGCTGGCCTGACGTGGACGATCCCGCGATCGAGGCAGCGGGAGGCACGACCGGCGGCTTGGTCAGCATCGACCATTCGACGCGATTGAGTCCGCGGCGCTTGGAGGTCGGGATTTCGTCGACGACATTGCCGTTGGCGTCCAGTATCTCGAGCTTCATCCGCCCGATCACGTGGCGCGCCTTCTGATAGTAAGTGATGGTCGCGCCGTCGGGCGGATTCTCGCCGGCGTAGGAGGCGTCGCCTTCGGCCCAGCCGCCCTGGCCCTGGATTCGCTGCTGCACCGGTGCGCCGGGAAGCAACACGGCGCTGCTGGCGAGAGTCTGCGCGCTCAGCTGGCGGAGCGGGCTGATGTCGTCGACGATCCAGATTCCCCGCCCGTGCGTGGCGAGCACCATGTCGTCGTCGCGCTCCTGAAGCGCGATGTCGCGCACCGCCAGGCCGTCGGGGAAATTGTCCGGCTTGAACTGCGCCCAGCTCTGGCCGCCGTTGAGGCTCATGTAGAGCCCGAACTCGGTCCCGAGGAACAGGATGTTTGGGTTGAGCCGGTCCTCCTTGATCACATGGGCATAGCCGCGAACGCCGGACGTGTCGGGGCCGACCAGTTGTTGCCAGGTGCGGCCGTAATCGGCCGTGCGATAGAGGTGGGGAGTCATGTCGCCGACGGTGTGGCGGTCGTCGGTGACGTAGGCGACAGCGGGATCGTAGCGGCTCGCTTCGACCCAGCTGATCCAGTTGCCCTGCGGCATTCCGAGGTTCGGCGTCAGGTTGGTCCAGTGCCCGCCGCCGTCGCGAGTCAGCTGGACATTGCCGTCGTCGGTGCCGACCCAGATCTCGCCCGCGGCCTTCGGGCTTTCGGAGATCGAGTAGATGGTCGTGTTCGTCTCGGCCGCCGAATTGTCGACAGTGATCCCGCCCGACTGCTCCTGCTTCTGCCGGTTCGGATCGTTGGTGGTGAGGTCGGGCGAAATCCGGTCCCAGGTCTCGCCGTGATCGCGGCTGCGGAACAGGAACTGCGAGCCGATGTAGATGGTGCCCCTCTCATTGGGCGACATCTGGATCGGCGTGTTCCAGTTGAAGCGCAGCTTCTCCTTGTAGTTCGCCTGCGGCTGGATGAGGTGTGCCTGGAGAGTCTTGCGGTTCACCCGGCCGATGAAGCCGCCCTGCGCCTCGACATAAGCGTAATCTGGGTCGGCAGGATCGGACCAGGCCCAGAAACCGTCGCCGCCGAACAGATTCTCCCAGCGGCTGTTGGTAATCCCGCCGGGATATTCCTGGTCGCCGACCCAGTCGCTGTTGTCCTGAAGCCCGCCGTAGACCTGGTACGGGTCCTTGTCGTCGACGCTAACATGATAGAACTGGCTGACGGGAAGGTTGTTGACCTTCCACCATTTGCTGGCGCCGTCGTAGCTGATCCACAGCCCACCGTCGTCGCCGCCGACCAGGTGCTTGGTGTTGGCCGGATCGATCCAGACGTCGTGCCAGTCGCCGTGCGACGCGCCCGCGGCATTGGAGAAGCTCTTGCCGCCGTCATCGGAGACGGTGACCGAATAGCCCATCTTGAACAGGCGGTTCGGGTCCTTCGGATCGACGACGATCCGCGCGAAATAGAAGGGCCGCCAGACCATGCCCTGGCTGCGGTCGCGCTCTTGCCACGTTGCTCCGCCGTCCATTGACACGAACAGCGCGGGGCGCGGGTTCTCAATGAAAGCGTAAACCTGCTTCGGGTTCGACGGCGCGAACGCGATCTCCAGCCGCCCGTAGGGATATTTGGGTAGGCCCTTGCGCGTGTCGGCATTGAGATAGGTCCAGGTGCGGCCGCCGTCGTGGCTTTCGGCGAAGCGGCTGCCCGACGGCTGGTCGGGCCCGTGGCCGCCCGAGCGGAAGTCAAAGGCAGTGCGGCGAAAATCCCATGTGCCGGCGAAGATATGTTCGGGGTTCGACGGGTCCATCGCCACCGATGAGCAGCCGGTCGAGAGGTTTTCGCCCTTCAGGATCAGAGTCCAGCTCTTGCCGCCGTCGGTCGTCTTGTAGAGGCCTCGATCGGGAGAGTCGGACCAGAGAGCGCCCGGCGCGCAGACATAGACGACATTGCCGTTCTTCGGACTGACGATGATCCGGCTGATCCGCTCGGAATTGGGCAGCTCCATGTTGGTCCAGGTCTGCCCGCCGTCGGTCGACTTGTAGACGCCATTGCCGACGGAGACGGAGTTGCGGGTCCAGCTCTCGCCGGTCCCGACCCACATCACGTCCTTGTTCGTGGGATCGAGCGCGACGGCGCCGATCGACTTCACCGGCTGCTTGTCGAACAATGGCCGGAAGGTCGTGCCGCCGTCCTCCGATTTCCACACGCCGCCCGACGCCGAGCCGATGAGGATAGTCGTCTTGCCGTCCGCTTCGTGCCTGCCGGTGACGGCGGAAATCCGTCCCGACATGGTCGCCGAGCCGATGTTGCGGATGCCGAGGCCGGAGACCGCGGCGCTGTCGAAGGATTGGGCCGAGGCGGGCGCGGCGAGCAGCGCGGCGGAGGCGAGCAGAATTGAACGCAGCATCTTCCTTACTCCCCCTTCGCCGGTCTCGACGGGCCAGTCGCCGGCCGCTTCGCGGAACCTGGCTTCGTCCCGGTACCGCCTTTGCTATGCGGCTTGTTCGATGCGTCCGGCGGCGCGGCGCCCGCGGCCTTGGCGGGGGCCGATGCTCCGCCCGGCTCGCTGAAATAGCCGTCGGGCACGTCCACATTGGCTTCGCCGCTGGCGATAATCGTCCGCTGGCGCTGCTTGTCCTGCCCCTGCGCCCAGTTTTCCACCGACATCGGGAAATAGACTCCCGCGACCTTCTCGTAATCGCCGAGTTCAGTCTCGTTGGTCACTTCGGCTCCGCGCAGCTTGCGCGTTTCATCCACCTTGATCTCGAGATAGGTGTCGGGGTCGAGCAAGTAGGTGAACTGGTCTCCGTCCTTCTGCGTGACCCGAAGCTTGTAGGCGTTGGTCCCTTCGAAATCCTCGCGGCCGAGATATTCGACCCGGCTTCCGTCGGTGCGCGAGGCGAGCAGCGGCCCTTCGATCAGCGCCCCGTCAGCCATCGAGCGCGCCTCGTCGCTCGACATCCTCTCCGGGTCCTTGCGTCCCTGGAAGGGATTGATGCGCCAACCGTCGCCCCGCCCGTCATAGGCCTGGACGAGGTCGAGGCCCTGGACGGTGAGGTCGACCCGGGCGGCAGCCGCCGACGGGCCGACACGCTCGCGCGTTTCCTCGTAGGTCAACTCGAAATCGCCGGGCGCGATGCTTCGGCCCTTGAACCGGATGCTCTTGATCGCCGAGATCGCGGCCGCGCCTCCGCGCGCCTCGAGATTCTTCGCGATCAGGCTTTGCGCGTCCTGCGCCGCCGCGGGAAATGCCGCGCTGCCGAGCAACAGCGCCGCGATAGTGAAACGCATCGGCATCTTGAGGAGCCCCCTCCAAAATCAGAGGGCAAGCATGGAACGGTGTCTTAGCCGAATCAAGCAGCAACCGCGCCGTTGATCGAGCGGCGGCGCACGTTCGCAGTCAGCGCGGCCGCTCGCGGAACCACTTGGTGAGGACATATTTCGTCCCCCGGCGCACCTTCATCCCCTGGTGAAGAGTTGCCGGATTGGGCCGGCCGTCAGGCAGAAGATTGTTCCACGCGAGCAGCTTTCCCGTCTCGGGCTGGACGGTCTTGCCGATCGACTTGAAGCGCGTCGCTCCGCCTTCGTCCGGCTCGTTCAGATAGATCATGGCGGTCCACGTCCGCTGTCCGGTCTCCGCCGTATGGCGGTAAAAGTCGTATCCGCCCGGCTCGAACGTGTCCGTATGTGGCTTGAACTCCTGTCCGGGCGCATAGCGCTGCCCTTGGAGGGGCTCGCTCGCGCCGAGCGGGAGGCCGAGCAGGTCCGCGATCCGCGCATCGACCGCGCCCACGACGGGATCGCGCCAGTCGAGGTCGCAGGTCTCGCTGGTGCGGAAATTCGCCACGCCCAGGTCGTCCGCAATTTCCGACGGCCGGCGTCGATCGTCGATCCGTTCGATCAGCGCCGCGCAGGTATCGAGATCGAGAAAGTTGCGGACGATGAACAGCTCCAGCTCGCGCGTCGGCACGCGCTGGACGCCGGCAGCCGCGGCAAGCCGCGTTGCGGGGCTAACGACGCTTGCTTCCCGAGCTTCCGGCACTGGCCTGGTCGTGCTGCGCGATCACCGCCGCGACAACATTGTTCATCATCGTCATTCGAACCGGCAGCGGGGTCGACGTCTTCTTGATCATCACTGTAACCGCATAGCTTTTTCCATCGGGTCCGGTGAGGATCCCGACATCGTTGTACCCGGCCTGCACGCCGCCGAGCTCCTGCCCGGTGCCGGTCTTGTGACTGAGCGTCCAGCCGGGCTGCAGGCCGCCCCTCAGCCGGTTCGGCCCGGTGTGCGTATGGCTCATGATGTCGAGCAGGTGCGCGGTCGACCCCGCCGACAGCAGCTCGCCGCGCTTGAGCCTCGCTAGCGCGTTGACGACGGCGAACGGCGCGGCGCCGTCATACGGATTGGCGATGTAGCGGTTGAAGGCCGCGCTCCGAACGCTCATCGGAAGTGCATCGCGGACTTCGAAGAACTTGCCGTTGAGCGCGTAATCCTGCGACCAGGTCAGGCCCGCGATCCGGCTCTGCATCGCGCGCTCCCCGTTCGCGAAGCGGATCGCGCCGAGATGTTTGCGCGCGATCATCGCGCGGACGGCCTTCGGCCCTCCGACGACACGCATCAGCTTGTCGTTCGCCGTGTTGTCGCTCTGTGTGATCTCACGCACCATGAGGTCGCCGAGCGTGGTCGTATAGCTGCCGCCCTTGAGGATCTCCGCGGCAATCGGCTCGTGAAACAGAGTGAGGTCGTCCTTGGTCAGCGTGACCTTGTCGTCGAGGCTGACCTGGCCCTTGTCGACCGCATCAAGAGCCGTGATCGCGACCCACAATTTGCTGACGCTCTGTTGGGGATAGAGATCGTGGTCCCTCCAGCCGGTCTCCCATTCGTCGTCGATCGACTTGACCGCGATTCCGACGAGCCCGTCGAAGCCGCGGCCGAGCTCCTCGATCCGATCGTGGACATACTGGGGCGCGGGCACGATCCTCGGGGCGGCTGCACGGTGGTGCGGCACCTTAGCGACGCGCGGCGCGGTCGCGGCAGAAGCACTGACCTGCGTCGTGGCCACGACCACCAGCCCCAGGCCGAGGTTTCTCGCCAGTGACGTCATGACTTCAATTCTCCCATCCATTTCTCGCATGTTTACAACGGCTTAGCGCAGGCGGCCTGAACCACGGCTGTGTGGATCCCGAGATAACGAAGCTCACTCGCCCGGGTTCGGCCCCGGCATCAGCGCGGCGGATTCGATCTCGTCGAGCGCACGGTGGGCGGCGATGTAGCGCCGCGCCTTCGCGATCCAGTCGCCGGCGCGCGCGGCACCGGGAAGGCGCATCGTCTCGGCCAGCGCCTGGTCGACATTGCCCGAGGCGAGCCGCTGTCGCGCGCGCTCGTACTCGGCTTCCGGGTTGGTCGCCGGGCGCTCCGTGGAATGCACTTCGACGAGGTCGCCCAATTCGCGTCGCAAATTGGTCCACCAGCTGTCCTGAGGGCCGCCGCGCCGAAGATCGGGCCCGAGCGAATCATATTCCGAGATCAGGTCGTCGAGCCGAACGGGCTCGTGCGAGGCGGTGATGACCGTCGCGACCGCGGCGCGGTGCTGCGGACCGAAACGGTCGACAAGCAGGTTCTCGAGATATCCGAGCGCGACACCGCGATCGACGGCCCGGCGTGCGGCAAAAGCGATCACCAACGCATCGGCGCGGCCGGCGGACCCTTCCGCCCGCTGGGTCGCGTTCTCGACGGCGGCGACGCGGTTCTCGAGGTCGGCGATCTTCTGCGCCTCGGCCTGGCCGCTCACCGGCGGCTGAACCGCGGAGGCCTGCGGCGGCGGGTTCATCACGACAGGCTTGGGAGTCAGCAGCACCGGTTGCTGGGCCGGCACGATCCCCAGGAAACGCGCCGCCGGCTGGTAGTGGCCGAGGGCCCACACCGCCGCCGCGGCTCCGACGATGATCAGCACGAGCGCGACGAGCAGCCGCGCACCCCAACCCATTCCCGTGCGAGTGCCGTTCATTCCGGGTCCGGCTTGTTGCACAGCCGTGCCGCAAGGGCCAGCAGCGCGTCGTCGCTCGGTGCCGCTGCGAACTCGACCGCCGCCCATCCGTCGCCAGCGGCTTCGGCCGCGGCGGCGCTGATTGCGGCGATGACAATCGAGCCGCGATCGCGCACCAGTTCCGCGAACCTCCGGCCCGCGCGCGGCGAATGGATCAGCGCCACTGCGCCCGCCGCTTCGTCGAGCTCGGGGGACGCGACGGGCTTCGCGCGGTAGACCGGTACCCGCGTGATGTCCTGGGCGGACTCGACGGGTGCCCTTCGGTCCTCACCGCAAAGATGGAGCAGCTTGAGGTTGGGCTCGATCGAGCGGAGCAGGCTCTCGACATCGGCCTCCCCGACGGCGGCCACGGAAAGGCCCGCCTGGCGCGTGGCCTGGGCGGTCGCCTCGCCCACCGCGTAGACCGGAAGACCGCGGAATTCGTCGAGTTTCCCGCCGGTACAGCGAACCGCATTGGCGCTGGTCAGAAGAAGGCCGTCGAATGCGCCGGAATCGGGCGGGTCCCACGGCAGCGGCTCGATCGTGAAAAGCGGGACGGCAAAGGCGTCGAGCCCGCGCTTGCGCGCCCGCTCGACCGTGGCGCTCGCGCCCGGCTCCGGACGCAGGACCAGCAGCCGCCTCATTCGGGGGCGAACAGCCTCCGGATCGAATCGGGCGCGCGCTCGAGCAGCGAGCGGGCGAGCCCGGCTGGCGTCTTGACGTCACCGCAGTCGAAGACGGCGCGGTCCTCGACCATGTCGCTGCCGTCCTCGCTGAACAGCTGGCCGCGCATCCTCAAGTCGCCGTCCTCCAGCACGCAGAAGGCGGCGACCGGCGAGGCGCAGGCCGCGCCCAGCGTCCGAGTGAACGCGCGCTCGGCCATCACGCAATCATAGGTGATCTGGTTGTTTACCGTCGTCAGCACGCTCTGGGTGCGCGTGTCGTTGCTTCGGCACTCCATGCCGATCACGGCCTGGCCCGGCGCCGGAAGGATGATCTCCGCCGGAATCGCGGTGCCCTCACCGATGTCGAGGCGTTTGAGGCCGGCGGCGGACATCAAGGTCGCGTCGATATCCCCCGCATGGACGGCCTTGAGCCGGGTTTCGACATTGCCGCGCAGGTTGACGATCTTCAGGTCCGGGCGGAGCCGCAGCAGCTGCGCCTTGCGCCTAGGGGACGAGGTGCCGACGACCGACCCCTTCTCCAGTTCGTCGATCGAGTTCGCGCCGACGATTCGGTCGCGCACGTCGCCGCGCGGTCTCACGGACGCGATATGGATTTCCTTCGGGCGGATGCTCTCGACGTCCTTCATCGAATGGACGCAGAAATCGACTTCGCCTTCAAGCAGCGCCCGGTCGAGCTCCTTGGTCCACAGGCCCTTGCCGCCGATCTCGGCGAGCGGCCGGTCCTGGACCTTGTCGCCGGTCGTCCTGATCTCGACGATCTGGACCCAGCCGTCGGGCCAGCGCTGCGCCGTCTCGATCGCGGCAGCGACCTTGCGCGCCTGCGCCAGCGCCAGCGGCGATCCGCGAGTCCCGAGGCGAAGTCCCTGCATGCCGCACCCCTAGTGCAAGAGTGGCGGATGAGGCAAAGGGCCGCACACGAAATGACTGTCGTTCTCGGCCTCGAATCGTCCTGCGACGACACCAGCGCGGCGCTGGTGACGAGCGGCCGACGCGTTCTCGCGCATGCGGTGGTCGGCCAGAATGCGGCGCACCAGCCCTACGGCGGCGTGGTTCCGGAGATCGCCGCCCGCGCCCACGTCGAGATTCTGCCTGCGCTCATCGAGAAGGTGCTGGGGGAGGCGGGCACGACGATCGCCGAGGTGGACGCGATTGCCGCCACGGCCGGCCCCGGGCTGATCGGCGGCGTGATGGTCGCGCTCCTCGCCGGCAAGGGGCTGGCGCTCGCCGCCGGTAAGCCGCTGATCGCGGTCAATCATCTCGAAGGGCATGCGCTCAGCCCGCGCCTGGTCGATCCCGATCTCGGCTTTCCCTATTTGCTTTTGCTGGTGTCCGGCGGTCACTGCCAGCTCCTGGAAGTGCGCGGCGTTGGCGATTACGGCCGGCTCGCGACCACCATCGATGATGCCGCGGGCGAGGCGTTCGACAAGGCCGCGAAGCTCCTCGGCCTGTCCTATCCCGGTGGCCTCGCGATCGAAGGCCTGGCGAAGGGCGGCGATCCGACCGCGGTCCCGCTCCCCCGTCCGCTGGTCGGGTCCGGCGAGCCGCATTTCTCCTTCGCCGGTCTGAAGAGCGCGGTGCAGCGCGCCGTCGCCTCGGGCGAATTCTCGAACGCCGACATCGCCGCCAGTTTCCAGCAGGCGGTGGTCGACTGCCTCGTTGATCGAACTCGGCTCGCGCTCGACAGCAGCGCCGCCCCGGCGCTCGTGGTCGCGGGCGGGGTCGCCGCGAACCAGGCTATCCGGTCGGCGCTGGCAAGTCTTGCGGCTGAGCAGGGCCGGCGCTTCGCCGTTCCCCCGCCCTGGCTGTGCACCGACAATGCGGCGATGATCGCCTGGGCCGGCGCCGAACGATTTGCCGCCGGGCGGGTCGACGGCCTCGATGCGCCGGCCCGTGCGCGCTGGCCGCTCGACCGCGCTGCGGAGAAGGTACGCGGGGCGGGGGTGAAGGCATGAAGCTTGGGATCCTCGGCGGCGGCGCCTGGGGCACGGCGCTCGCGCAGGTCGCTTCGGCCGGCGGCGAGGCGCTTTTGTGGGCGCTCGAGAATGAGGTGATCGGGACGATCAATCGCCTCCACCAGAATCCGATCTACCTGCCCGGCGTGGAGCTCGATCCCGCGATCCGCGCCACCGGCAATTTTTCCGAGCTCAGCGGCTGCGACGCCTGGCTCGTCGTCACGCCCGCACAGCACATGCGCGCGATCCTCGAGCGTATGCCGTGTCCGGAAATGCCGCTCGTCCTGTGCGCCAAGGGGATCGAGGAGAGTTCGGGCAAGTTGCTGCACGAGGTGGCGAAGGAGGTATGCCCAAGTTCGCCCGTCGCCGTCCTTTCAGGCCCGACCTTCGCGGACGAGGTGGCCAAAGGCCTGCCGACGGCGGTGACGCTCGCCGCCGAGAAGCTCGACCTCGCCGAAGGGCTTCGCGCGCGCATCGCTCGCCCCGAATTCCGGATCTACGTCTCGGACGATGTGACGGGCGCGGAGATCGGCGGGGCGGTGAAGAACGTCCTCGCCATCGCCTGCGGCGTGGTCGACGGCAGGGGCCTCGGGCAGAACGCTCGTGCCGCGCTGATTGCCCGCGGCTTCGCCGAGATGCGCCGCTTCGGCCTCGCCTGCGGCGCGCAGAGGGAGACGCTGGCCGGGCTCTCGGGTCTCGGCGACCTTGTCCTGACCTGCTCCTCGAAAAGCTCGCGCAATTACTCGCTCGGGATCGGAATCGGCGAAGGCTGTTCGGCGGCCGAGCTGTTGGCAGACCGCAGGACCGTTGCCGAGGGCGCGTTCACCGCACCGGTGCTCGCGCGGGTGTCGCGGGAGAAAGGCATCGATATGCCGATCGTCAACGCCGTGGACGCGCTCGTCGCTGGCCGGGCCAATGTGGATCAGGTCCTCGACGAACTGCTGTCGCGCCCGCCCCGAGCCGAAGGCGCCTAGAAATCGATCGCGATTCCCTTCTTTTCCCAGTCGCCGTAGCGGGTCGGGTCGAGCCGCTGCTCTTCGCCGGCAGGCGGTTGCGTGCTCTCGAGGGGCTGCGGCTCGGGCACCGGCGGCGAAGGGCTGAGATGCGTCGGGGGATGAACATGTTTCGGCCGTTTCATGGCTCCAAGATGGCGAGCCGGGCTGCTCATGCCAAGCGGTGAGGGGGTAGCCGCTCGCAGAGCCGCGCTGCGCATGCTCGATGTCGTTCTGCGCCAGGATCAGACACTCGAAGCTGCCGCGCGCGTCATGGCCGGCAAGCTCGATCCTAACGATCGGGCTCTTGCACTGGCGATCGCCGGCGAAACAGTCAGACGGATTCCTGAACTGGACGCGCTGATCGACAGTGCAACCCGCCACCGACTGCCGGACGATTCCAAGGCGCGGATGGTGCTCCGCCTCGCCCTTGCCCAGAAACTTGTCATGAATGTCCCCGACCATGCGCTGGTAGCCACCGCTCTACCCTTGGTCGATGGCGGCCCGCGTCGGCTGGTGCACGGTGTTCTTGGCACGCTTCTTAGACGTGATGTTAGCGCAACCGACGCGCCGCCGCTTCCGGATGTAGTCGAGCGTCGGTGGCGGCGGGCTTGGGGGAACGACGCAGTCGACGCCGCCCGGCGGCTAATCTCCCGCCGACCGCCGCTGGACCTTTCATTCCGACTGCAGGCGAACGCGGATGGATTCGTCCAGTTTGTGGGCGGGCAGCAACTGGCCGCGCGTCATGTCCGGATTTCGAATGATACGCCTGTCGACCGACTACCCGGTTATGCTGAAGGGCAGTGGTGGGTTCAGGACCTGGGTGCGTCCCTTCCGGCGAGGCTCATTCCGTTGAAGTCGAAACTCGTCCTGGATGCGTGCGCTGCGCCCGGGGGCAAGACCATGCAGCTCGCTGCAGAAGACTTGATGGTCTGCTCTGTCGACAACTCGGAAAGTCGCCTTGCGCGACTTCAGGGAAATCTCGATCGAACGCACTTGAAAGCAAGGCTTGTCGTCGCGGATCTGCTGGAGTGGCGTCCTCGCCCGTTCGATGCAGTGCTGCTCGACGCACCTTGCTCGGCCACCGGCACGTTTCGCCGCCATCCTGAGGTGCTTTATCGCGCGCGGCCCTCCGTCATCTCGGAGCTGGCCGATCAGCAAATCAGGTTGCTCGAGAGGGTTCGCGGATGGGTGTCGCCGGGTGGGGTCCTCGTTTATTCCGTCTGTTCGCTCGAGCCTGAGGAAGGCGAACGCGTGATTGCTGACTTCCTCAACGGCAACTCGGAGTTCGCAATTGACCCCCCCAAGTCCGGCGAACTCCCCCACTTCGTGACGCCATCGTCCGAAGGGTGGGTCCGCATTCTTCCCGGCCTGCTCGAAGCCGAAGGCGGGCTCGACGGCTTCTTCATGGCCCGGCTTGTCCGCCGCGCCTAATCCCGTCTAATCGGCTCCATGGCCCCTCCAATCATCGCGCCTTCGATCCTCTCCGCCGACTTCGCGAAGCTCGGCGAAGAGGTGCACGCGGTCGATGAGGCAGGCGCGGACTGGATCCACGTCGACGTGATGGACGGCCATTTCGTGCCCAACCTCACCATCGGCCCGGGCGTTGTGAAGGCGCTTCGGCCGCACACGAAAAAGCCGTTCGACGTCCACCTCATGATCGCTCCGGTCGATCCGTTCCTCGACGCCTTCGCCGAAGCCGGCGCCGACATCATTACCGTTCACCCCGAGGCCGGCCCGCATCTCCACCGAACGATCCAGCGGGTGAAGGCGCTGGGCAAGAAGGCCGGCGTTTCGCTCAACCCCGCGACGCCAGTCGATGCGCTCGACTATGTCTTGGATCAGCTCGACCTGGTCCTGGTGATGAGTGTCAATCCGGGCTTCGGCGGCCAGAAGTTCATCATCAGCCAGCTTCACAAGATCGAGGCGGTCGCCGAGCGCATCGCCGGGCGCGGCCTCGACGTCGAGCTCGAAGTCGACGGCGGGATCGATCCGGATACCGCTCGACAGGCGATCGATGCGGGCGCGACGGCCCTCGTCGCCGGCACAGCCGTGTTCCGTGGCGGGCCGTCCGCCTACGCCGACAATATCAAGGCGCTCCGAGGCGCGGCGTGAGCGAAGGCTCGGCTGCCGAGCGCGCCATCGTCACCAGGCTCGCGCGCGGGTCGCTCCTTTCCCGGCTCAAGCACGGCAAGCAGCCGCTCAAGCTCGTCGCCGTTCCCCGGGATCATGTTCACGGCGACCGGCGCCGCGGCGAGGCGCTGCTCGCCGGCCGCTTCACCGCCGGGAGCGAGTCGATCCCGCTCAAAGAGCTCGACTTCGCAGCAATGGACTCGGACCCGGCGCTGAACGAGCAGATTCAGGGCTTCTCGTGGCTTCGCGACCTCGCGGCTGCCGCCTCGCGCGAGAAGGGCGCTCGACTTGCGGAATCGATGGTCGGGCGCTGGTTGCTTGCGCACGGAACGCGCGTCGACGAGGCGTGGGCACCGCATCTGTGGGGTGAGCGGATCCTCTTCTGGACCGCTTATGCGCCGTACATCCTGTCGAGCAGCGACGGCGGCTATCGCTCCGCGGTTCTGAACACGCTCGCGCGTGGCGCGCGCCACGTTGACGGGAGCGCGGACAGGGCCGCCGCGGGGCTCGATCGCGTTACGGCCTGGTGTGGGGTCGTGGCCGCGGGCCTGTTGGTGCAGGGCGGGGTCCCGCGCGTCGCCCGGGGGGAGGCGGGCCTCGCTCGAGCACTTTCGTCCGCGCAGTTCGACGACGGCGGGCTGATCAACCGATCGCCGTACCAGCAGGTGCAGCTCGTCGATCGCCTCGGCCTCCTGCGCGCCTGCTACCAGGCGGCCAAGCAGACCATCCCCGACACGATCGAAGCGGCGGCGCAGGCGGCGCTAGCGGCGCTTCATGGCGTCACGCTCGGCGACGGCGCTTTGTCGAGCTGGCAGGGCTGCAACCCGGGCGAAGCCGCGCGACTGACGGCGCTGATCGAGGGCTGCGGTCTTCGCGCCCGCCCGCTGCGGCAGGCGCGCGGCTGGGGTTATCACCGGATGTCCGCGCTCGGCACCGTCGTCGTCATCGACGCCGCCCCGCCGCCGCAGCAGAAGGTCGCCGAGCAAGGCTCCGCCTCGACCCTCGCGTTCGAACTATCGGATGGCGGCCAGCGGCTGGTCGTCAATTGCGGCGGGCCGGGACCGCTCCCGACCGACTTGCCGGACGAGCTGATCGAGGGACTGCGCACCACGGCCGCGCATTCGACGCTGGTGCTCGCCGATACCAATTCGACCAACATCCTCGCCGACGGATCGCTCGGCAAAGGCGTCGAGGACGTCGCCATCGACCGCCAGGAGGATAATGATTCGAGCCGGCTCGAAGCGAGCCACGACGGCTACGTCCGGGCGTTCGGCCTCGTCCACAAGCGCAGCCTGATGCTCGGCAATGACGGAAAAGAGCTTCGCGGCGCCGACCATCTGACGCCGAAGGGTCGCAAGAGGATTCGCGAATCGGCGGCCTATGCGGCGCGCTTCCACCTCGCCCCCGGCGTCGAGCCGACAATCACGGCCGATGGCATGGGCGCGATCCTGCGCTCCAAAGGTGCGCCGCCTTGGAACTTTCGCTGCCGCGGCGGGAACCTCACGGTCGAGGAGAGCCTGTGGATCGACGGCCGCGGCCAGCCGAATCGCACGATGCAGCTTGTCATCGTCGGCGAAGTTTCGGCATTGGGCGGCGAAATCGGCTGGCAGTTCCGCCGCGCCAGCTAATCAAAAGGAGAAGGAATGACCGATCTCGTCCCCGTCCGCCGGGCGCTCATCTCGCTTTCCGACAAGAGCGGCCTCGACGAGCTCGCGGTCGGCCTTGCGAGGCACGGAATCGAGATCGTCTCGACTGGCGGAACCGCCGCGAAGCTGCGCGAGAGCGGGGCCGAAGTCCGCGACATCTCCGACTTCACGGGCTTTCCCGAAATGATGGATGGCCGGGTCAAGACGCTCCATCCCAAGGTCCACGGCGGGCTCCTCGGAGTTCGCGACAATCCCGAGCATGCCGCCGCCATGGACCAGCATGGAATCGCGCCGATCGACCTCGTCATCGTCAACCTCTATCCGTTCCTCAACAGGGTGATGAGCGGCGCAGACCGCGACGCGATCATCGAGAATATCGACATCGGCGGTCCATCGATGGTGCGGTCGGCGGCCAAGAACCACGCCCATGTCGCGATCGTTACCGACCCGGCCGATTATTCGGCGCTTCTCGCGGAGCTCGATGCGCATGACGGGAGCACTACGCTCGAGCTTCGCAAGAAGCTCGCCGCAAAGGCCTATGCGCTGACCGCGGCGTACGATTCGACCATCGCGCAATGGTTCGCCTTCGCCGACCAGGGCGAGCGGTGGCCCGAAACATGGACAATCGCGTCCAGGCTGAAGATGCCGCTGCGCTACGGCGAGAACCCGCACCAGCAAGCGGCGCTTTATCTCCCGATCGGGCCGGGCACGCCCGGGATTGCGCACGCGCGCCAGCTCCAGGGCAAGGAGCTCAGCTACAACAATCTCAATGACGCCAATGCCGCGCTCGAACTCGTCTCCGAGTTCCGCGAGAGCGACCCGACGGTGGTGATCGTCAAGCACGCCAATCCCTGCGGCGTCGCCACGCGCACGAGCCTCATCGACGCCTGGGCCGAGGCGCTTGCCTGCGACAGCGTCTCGGCCTTCGGCGGGATCGTCGCGACCAACCGCCCGCTTGACGCCGCGACTGCCGAGGCAATTACCGACATCTTCACCGAAGTCGTCGTCGCGCCCGACGCCGACGACGACGCCAAGGCGATCTTCGCGAAAAAGAAAAACCTGCGTCTGCTCTTGACCGGCGAGCTGCCGGACCCGCGCCGCCCTGGCCAGACTCTTGCGGTGATCGCCGGCGGCCTTCTCGTCCAGGACCGCGACAACGGCATGGTCGCGCGCGACGAGCTCAAATGCGTGACCAAGCGCCAGCCGACAAGCCAGGAAATCCGCGACTGCCTGTTCGCCTGGACGGTCGCCAAGCACGTCAAGTCGAACGCGATCGTCTATGCGAAGGACGGAGTCACGGCCGGTATCGGCGCGGGGCAAATGAACCGCCGCGACAGTGCCCGAATCGCCGCCATTCGCGCAAAAGAGGCGGCCGAGGCCAACGGCTGGCCCGAACCACGAACGGTCGGCTCAGCCGTCGCGTCCGACGCGTTCTTCCCCTTCGCCGATGGTCTTCTCGCCGCGGCCGAAGCCGGCGCCACCGCCGTGATCCAGCCGGGCGGATCGATTCGCGACGATGACGTGATCGCGGCCGCCGACGAAGCCGGCCTCGCCATGCTCTTCACGGGCATGCGGCACTTCCGGCACTGAATTAGACGATATCGTCGACCATCCGGTCGCGCTCCAATGCGGCGTCGGCGTCGGGCAGCTCGGTCAAGTCGGCCTTGCGGATCCGGAACAGCTCGCGGTCCTTGGGGCCGAATCCCTTGGTCCACAGGATCGCGCCGAACGCCACCAGGATCGCCGGGACGGCGAGCAAATGCCAAGCCTCCGGGAGGATCGCTCGGACGATCACGCCCGCGACGACGCCGGCAGCGGTCGCCCAGACGAGATTCCACCGCCACCCGTTCACGCTGTGGCCGAGCTCCCGCTCCAGCAGCCGCGCCTTGGTAAACCAGGCAAAGGCGAGCGCGACGCACAGGCCGATCGCCGGCCCCGTCGCCTGGAAGGTCTGCGGCAGCCCCTGCGCCTTCATCACCAGGATCAGTGTCGCCGCACCCCCCGCCTCCAGCGCGAGCATGACCAGGCTGAGGATCATGTTGCGCTTGCGCGCGATGTAGATCAGCGCCGCCTCGCACACGAACGCCGACGCGGCGATCACCTCCGCGGCCAGCAGGAAGCCGAGCATCGCCGTGCCGCCGGTAAAGCCCGATCCGACCAGGCCCATGACCGCGCGCCCCGGGATTCCGAGAGCCAGCGCGATTCCGAGCTGGGCGGCGATGATCCAGTAGGTGACCTGCCGCACCTGGCTCGCGACCGCCGCCCGGTCGCCCACGGCGAACCGGCGAACGATCGCCGGTCCCAGCACCGGCTCGAAGCTGGTCTTCAGCTTGGCGGGAAGAGTCGCGACTTGCTGCGCCGCATAATAGATTCCGACATAGGCTGCCGGAAGGAATGCTCCGAGCACGGCGAGGTCGATTCGCCGCGATGCCCATTCGACCGCGTCGGCGGCCGCGACGGGGACGTTGCGCCAGGCGGTCATCCACGAAGTGGGAAGGTCGGGCCTCCATCCCCGCGGCAGGCCGTACATCTTGAGCAAGGGAATGAGGGCGGCGATCAGCGCCGCGACCATCGAGAAGACATAGGCGACGATCAGCCCGTCCTCGAGCGATATGTATGACCAGCCAAGCGCAACGATGGTGATGGTCCACGGCTGGATCAGCGATCGCGCCCGCACCGTCGAGGCAACGTCGTTGTGATAGGCGAGGGCGGCAAGCGCGATGTCCGTCCAGCTGATCGCCAGCACCGTGACGGCGAGCAGCCGGTCGAGCCCGTGCACCTCGGTCGTCGGATACATCGCCTTGGGGAACAGGACCAGGATTGCCATTCCGACCGCCGACGCGATCGCCGCGACCAGCATCGCATCGGCGACGATCGACGCCTGGTCCTTCTTTCCATTGGCGAGCAGCTGGGCGAGTCCCCGCCTCAGCCCGAGCGCGCCGACCTGCGCGGCGAACTCGACCGTCAGCACGGCATAAGCGAAGCGGCCGAGCGCGGCCGGCCCATAGATGCGGCCGCCGATGAACAGGAATGGCGCCATCCCCGCCAGCCGAAGCACGAAGCCGAAGACGTTCATCCGGCCGCCGCGCGCCAGCGTCGCCATTTCCGCCTCCGGTGAAGCGCCTTTTGCAGCGCTCCGATCAGCCTTGCTCAGTGGGCTTCGCCCCAATGCGCCCCCCATCCGACCTCGACGTCCAGCGGGACGTCGAGCTTGATCGCGGGCTGCGCGGCCTCGGCCATGACCCGCTTGATGACCGCGGCGGCTTCTTCCTCCCGCCCTTCCGGCACTTCGAACACCAGCTCGTCATGCACCTGCAGCAGCATCTTCACGCCGTCGAGTCCGGCGGCGACGAGCGCCGCGTCCATCCGCGCCATTGCCCGCTTGATCAGGTCGGCGCTGGTCCCCTGGATCGGCGCGTTGATTGCCGCTCGCTCGGCGCCCGCGCGGATCGACGGATTGGGCGAGCGGATGTTGGGCTCGAAATGGGTTTTGCGCCCGAACAACGTGCGCGTGAACCCGTGCTCGCGGGCGAACGCCAGCGTTGCGTGCGAGAAAGCGCGGATTCCGGGGAAGCGCTCGTAATAGCGGTCGATGATCGCCTTGCCTTCGTCCTTGGGCAGGCCGAGGCGGCCCGCGATGCCCCAGGCCGAGCTACCGTAGAGGATGGCGAAGTTGATCGTCTTGGCCTGGTTGCGCGTGTCGCGATCGACCCGCCCGAACAGCTCTTCCGCGGTCAGGCTGTGGATGTCGACGCCGCTCCGGAACGCCTCCTTCAGCTGGGGGACGTCGGCCATGTGTGCGGCGAGCCTCAGCTCGATTTGGCTGTAGTCGGCGGACAGGAGCTTGTGCCCTTCGCCAGCGATGAAGGCGTCGCGGATCTTGCGGCCGATCTCGGTGCGGATCGGGATGTTCTGCAGGTTCGGGTCGTTCGACGACAGCCGCCCAGTCTGCGCTCCGGTCAGGCTGAAGCTGGTGTGGACCCGTCCGGTCTCGGGATTGATCTGCTGCTGAAGCGCGTCGGTGTAGGTGCTCTTGAGCTTGGTCAGCTGGCGCCATTCGAGGACGAGGGTCGCGCATTCGACGCCTTCCGCGGCAAGCCGCTCGAGCTCGTTGACGTCGGTCGAATATTGGCCGCTCTTGCCCTTGCGCCCGCCCTTGAGGCCCAAGCGGCCGTACAGCACTTCGCCGAGCTGCTGCGGACTTCCGATCGTGAACGGCCCGCACGCCGCCTCGTACACGCGCTCCTCGAGCCTGGTGATCTCCTCGCCGAACTCGCGGCTCAACCGGGCGAGATACTCCCGGTCGACCTTGATCCCGCGCCGCTCCATCCGGCCGATCACCGGGACCAGCGGCTTGTCGACCCGCTCGTAGACCCGAGCCACATTCTCCGCCGCCAGCCGCGGCTTCAGCCGAAGCCACAGCCGAAGCGTGATGTCGGCGTCCTCGCCGGCATATTCCGTCGCCGGGCCGAGCGGCACCTTGTCGAAGGTGATCTGGCTTTTCCCCGTTCCGCACAGCGACTTGTAGCTGATGCACTCATGTTCGAAATGCGCCTTGGCGAGCTCGTCGAGGCCGTGGCCGAAGCTCTTTCCGGCATCGAGGTCGAAGCTCATCACCATCGTGTCGTCGACCGGCGCGACGCAAATGCCCGCCTTGTCGAACATCACCCAGTCATATTTGAAGTTGTGACCGATCTTGAGGACCGCAGGGTCTTCCAGCAGCGGCTTCAGCTTTTCGAGCACTTTGGCCATCGGCAACTGGTTCGGCGCGTCGGAATAAAGGTCGGCGCCGCTGTGTCCGACCGGAATGTAGCAGGCGCGGTTCGGCGCCGTCGCAAGGCTGACTCCGGCCAGCTTGGCGACAATGCAGTCGATGCAGTCCGTCTCGGTATCGACCGCGACAAAGCCCTGCGCGGCGGCTTCCGCGATCCAGCGGTCGAGCGCGGTTTCGTCGGTCACCGTCTCGTACTTCGACCGGTCGACCTCGATAGTCTCCGGCTCGGCGGCGGCCGCCGGCTTGCGGTCCATTGCCGCCATGACGTCATTCCTGACGGTCGCGCCGGTCTGCGTCGCCCCTCCGCCGCCCCCCATCAGCCGCGCGTGCAGCGTCTTGAACCCCTGGTCCTGGAGGAACTCCGCGAGCGGCTCCTTCGGGATATGCTTCATCGCCAGCTCTTCGAGCGGCTGCGGCAGGTTCGCGTCGCACACGAGCTCGACCAGCTTGCGCGACAGCCGCGCAGCGTCGGCATGATCGATCAGCGACTGCTTGAGCTTGGGCTTGGTGATCTCATGCGTCGAGGCGAGCACCGTTTCCAGGTCGCCGTAGGTCTGGATCAGCTGGCTCGCCGTCTTCGGTCCAATCCCCGGAACGCCGGGCACATTGTCGACGCTGTCGCCCATGAGCGCCAGGACGTCGCCGACCTTCTCCGGCGGCACTCCGAACTTCTCGAGCACCTGCTCGCGCCCGATCCGCCGGTCGTTCATGGTGTCGAGCATATCGATGCCCGCTTCCTCGTCGATCAGCTGCATCAGGTCCTTGTCGGAACTGACGATGGTGACTTTCCACCCGGCCGCCTTCGCCGCCATTACGTAGCAGGCGATGATGTCGTCGGCCTCCAGGCCCGCTTCCTCGATGCACGGTATGGAAAAGGCGCGGGTCGCGACGCGGATCAGCGGGAATTGCGGGACCAGGTCCTCGGGCGGCGGCGGCCGGTGCGCCTTGTACTGGTCGTACATCTCGTTGCGGTGCGTATGCTCGCTCGCATCGAGGATGACCGCCATATGCGTCGGCCCGTCGGCCTTCGACAGGCCGTCGGCGAGCTTCCACAGCATCGTCGTATAGCCATAGACCGCGCCCGCCGGCTGGCCGTGCCGGTTCGTCAGCGGCGGAAGCCGGTGATAGGCGCGGAAGATGTAGCTCGATCCGTCCACCAAATAGAGGTGGTTCTGGGCAGCGGCAGGCGTGGAAGCGTCAGGCATGAAGCTCGTCGATTTAGCAGGGTGGCAGCGGGAAGGAAGCTGAAGCCGATGTAGGACGCCGGCTGGCTTGTTTCGAGCCAAAGCAGGCAGCGGAAGAAAATGCTGTCCTACAGGGCGGTAGTTGTGGTCCAGGCTGTCCGATGAGCACGGCTGATTCGCCCAAACCTCGCAAAATCCGCCGCGACGGCTGGACTCCGGAGCGCCAGCTTCGCTTCCTCAATGCGCTCGCAACGACCCGCAGCACCGCCAAGGCTGCGGCGTTCGCGGGCATGAGCCGCGAAAGCGCTTATCGCCTCCGCAATCGTCGTGAAGGCGCGCTCTTCGGGCTCCTCTGGGATCAGATTCTCGCTCCCGAACCGCGGCGGCGCGAAGTTCACACGGAAGCGCTGACAGACGGCCAGCTCGCGCGCCTTCTCGGCAATCATTTCCGGCGGGAACGCGGGGATTTTCGCAATATCGGCGGACTCAGGGCCGAACGGCCGGGCACCTGATCGGACACGAACTTAGTGACCTTAGGGAACCAGTACCGTGTCCTTCGGATGGCCGAGAGTCTTGGGGTAATCGAGCGTATAGTGAAGGCCGCGGCTTTCGTGGCGGCTGAGCGCGCTGCGAATGATGAGATCGGCGACCTCGACCAGGTTCCTGAGCTCGATCAGGTCGGGCGTCACGCGGAAGTTGGCGTAATATTCCTTCACTTCCTGGCGGAGCATGTCGATCCGGTGCTTGGCGCGCTCGAGGCGCTTGGTCGTCCGGACGATCCCGACATAATTCCACATCATTCGGCGGATCTCGCCCCAGGTCTGGGCGATGACCACTTCCTCGTCGCTGTCGGTGACCCGGCTTTCGTCCCAGGCGCGGATCGCCGGCACGTCGGGCAGCGAGTGCCAGTTACCGGCGATGTGCCGGGCCGCCGCTTCGCCGAACACCAGGCATTCGAGCAGGCTGTTCGACGCGAGGCGGTTGGCGCCGTGAAGCCCCGACTGCGTGACCTCGCCCGCCGCATAGAGGCCGGGCGCGTCGGTCCGCCCGTCGAGGTCCACCACCACGCCGCCGCAAGTGTAATGCTGCGCCGGGACGACGGGGATCGGCTCGGCGGTGATATCGATCCCGAGGCCCAGCAGCTTCTCGTAGATGTTCGGAAAATGGGCACGGACGAAGTCCGGCTCGCGTTCCGAGATATCGAGGAACACGTAATCGAGGCCGTCGCGCTTGATCTCATGGTCGATCGCCCGAGCGACGATGTCGCGCGGCGCGAGCTCGGCGCGCTTGTCGTAGTCGGGCGTGAAGCGGCGGCCTGTCCCCGGATGTTTCAATATCCCGCCTTCGCCGCGCACCGCCTCGGTGATCAGGAAGTTCTTGACCTGGAGGTTGTAGAGGCAGGTCGGGTGAAACTGCATCATCTCCATGTTGGAGACCCGGCAGCCCGCCCGCCACGCCATCGCGATGCCGTCGCCTGTCGCTCCCCTGGGCGCAGTCGAATAAAGATAGGCGCGGCCTGCGCCGCCGGTGGCGAGGATCGTCGCGCGGCCGGTCAAAGCCTCGACCCGTTTCTTCTTGCGGTTGTAGGCGTAGAGCCCGTGGACCGCGCCACTGGTCGAGAAATGGGTCGCGTTGCGGCCGGTGACGAGGTCGATCGCGACCATGTCGGGGACGAGCGTGATGTTGGGATGTTTCGCCGCGGCGGCTTCGAGCGCCTGCTGGATCGCATAGCCGGTGGCATCGGCGACGTGGACAATGCGCCGGTGGCTGTGACCGCCTTCGCGGGTCAGGTGAAGCGCGTCGCCCTCGGTCGCAAACGGGACTCCGAGCTCGATCAGATGCTCGATCGCTCGCGGCGCGGCTTCGACCACGTGCTCGACCACCTCGGGATCGTTGAGCCCGGCGCCGGCTATCATCGTGTCGTTGATATGGGCTTCGAAGCTGTCGCCCTCCTCCAGCACCGCGGCGATCCCGCCCTGGGCACGCCCCGTTGCACCTTCGCCAAGCGCACCCTTGGCGATCACGGCAACCTTGTGCGTTTCTGCGAGATTGAGCGCCGCTGTCAGCCCGGCCGCACCGCTGCCGACGATGAGGACGTCGGCGGTCGTCTTCACGCGACTTCCTGCTCCGCCGATGTCAAACTCAGGAATACGTCCTCCAGGTCGGGATCGCGGGTCGAGACGTCGACGATTCCGAGCCCGTCGGCGGTGAGCGCGGTGAGCACCTCGCCCGCGTTGACCTTGTCCTTGCGGTAGGTGATCTCGAGCGTGCGTTCATCGACCAGCGCGATATTCTCGAAGCAGCTGTTGGCCGGCACATGCACGATGTCGCGATCGAAGGTGACGACGACGGCCTTCTCCTGCGCCTTCGAGACCAGCTCGCGCGTCGGCTCATTGGCGATCACCTGTCCGTGATTGATGATCGCGATCCGGTCGCACAGCTCCTCGGCTTCTTCGAGATAATGGGTCGTGAGCACGATGGTGACCCCCTCGGCATGGAGCTTTCGGACATAATTCCACAGCTGGCGGCGAAGCTCGACGTCGACCCCGGCCGTGGGCTCGTCGAGCACCAGGATCGGCGGCGAATGGACCATCGCCTTGGCGACCAGGAGCCGCCGCTTCATTCCGCCCGAGAGGGTACGCGAGTAAGCATTGGCCTTGTCGGTCAGGTGCATCGCGGCGAGAAGTTCGTCGCTCTGCCGGTCGCCGGGCGCAATGCCGTAGAGACCGGCCTGGATCTCGAGCGTCTCGCGCGGCGTGAAGAAGGGGTCGAAGATGATCTCCTGGGGAACGACGCCGATCGACCGTTTCGAATTGCGCGGGTGCTCGTCGATGTCGAAGCCCCAGATCGTGATGCTGCCGCTGCTCTTCACGACCAGCCCGGCGAGGATGTTGATCAGCGTCGACTTGCCCGCTCCATTGGGGCCGAGCAGCCCGAAGATCTGCCCCCTCGGCACGTCGAAGCTGACGTCGTTGAGCGCGCGCTTGCCGCCGGCATAGGTCTTGGACAGCGATTCGATGCGGATTGCGGGCTCGTCGATCACGTGGCGCGGCATAGGGGCGGCGCTCCGCGGCGACAAGGATTCACGGTAAATCGCTTCTTAACCCTAACTGCTAGAGTGATTTTCAGGTTAACCGAATATCAGCCGGCGCCTGATGAGTGCCGTTCGACGCCTCCTTGCCGCAAGCGCCGCGCTTGCGCCGCTGCTGTTGACGGCGGCGGCCCAGGCCGCGCCCGTTCCCGCGAGCAAGAACGATGCGGGCAAGGCGACCATCCTGCGGTCGCTCAGCATCGTCGACAAGACGAGTCTCGACTTCGGCGAGCTCGTGGTCGGGAGTGCCGGAACGGCGGTGATCGATCCGGTCAGCGGAGCAGTGACGACCACCGGCACCATCACCAGCGTCGGCACCACGGCCCATCCGGCGACCTTCACCGCCACCGGCTCGAAGAACTCGGTGGTGAACATCAAGCTGCCGACCGCGTCGATCACCCTCAATCGGGTCGGCGGCGGTGGGACGATGACCGTTTCCAACTGGACCCTGGACGGAAAGACCAATCGCAAGTTCCCGCTCAACAGCGCCTTCGATTTCAACGTCGGGGCGACACTCAACATCGGGGCGAACCAGCCCGACGGCGATTATGTCGGCTCCTTCAGCGTGACCGTCCAATACCCCTGAATTTGACCGGCATGGTTTTCGACCAAGGTAAATTTTAAACGAACTTCGCATGTTGAATGCGTGGTGAGATGCGATCGGCGACACTGCCCTCCTGATTTTTGACGCAGGAGTGCCGAAGTGGGCTATCGCAACTTCCTCATCGCCGCCGGGCTCGCGACCGCCGTGGCCGCTCCGGCATCCGCCGCGCCGGTTCCGGCGTCCAAGAACTCGAATGGCAAGGCATTGATCCTGATTCCGCTGACGCTGACCAAGGTCGCCGACCTCGAGTTCGGGACCGTGATCGAATCCTCCGCCCCGGGCTCCGTGATCGTGCCGCCGGATGGAACGCTCCCGAGTGTAAGCGGCGGGGTCACGGCAGTCGCCAGCGCTCCTGCCTCGCGGGCGCAGTTCGCCGGCGCCGGCACGTCCGGGCAGCTGGTCAACATCTTCCTCGCGCCGCCGGCGAACCTCAAGGATGCGAACGGCGATTTGCTGCCGATCTCGATGAGCCTCGAATCGAGCAACATCACCATCAATTCGACCCATGCGTTTTTCGTCGGCGTCGGCGGCACGGTGAACGTCGCGGCGAACCAGCCCGACGGCGATTACACCGGGGTGTTCACCGTCCTCGCACAATACAATTAGGTCTGCGCCGTTGAACGGCGGCGGGGCGGTTGCTACTTGCCGGACATGGTATCGCAAATCCCGCCGCCGGAAGTCATTCGGGTGAAAACCGTCCAGGTCGCCTGCGACGGCTCGGGCGAAGTGTCGCCGGCGCTCGGCCATCCGCGGGTCTATCTGCGGATCGAGCCTGACACCGGCTTCGTCGAGTGCGGCTATTGCGATCGCCGTTTCGTCCTTGAGGGGGGACCTGCGGACAGCAAGTCCGCATGAACTCCGCCGACCCCCGCCATTTCCTCTACCGCGACCTCGACCCGGATTCGGCGCGGAAGCTCGCGCACAAGCATTTGTCGGGCCACGACGACGGTGAGCTCTATCTCCAATATGCCGCCAGCGAGGCGTTCGGGTTCGACGACGGCCGCCTCAAGACCGCGGATTATCACAGCTCATCGGGCTTCGGGTTACGGGGCGTGAGCGGCGAGACCACCGCCTTCGCGCACGCCAATGAGATCAGCGAAGCGGCGATCGAGCGGGCCGCCGCCACGCTCAAGCTGCTCGACCCGCGCCGCGATTCGGCCGCTCCCCCGCCGCAGCGGACCAATCAGGCGATGTACGGAGCCGAGGACCCGCTGAGTCTCGTACCGTTCGCCGAGAAGGTCGCGCTGTGCCAGCAGATCGACGCGGCGGCCCGCGCTAGAGACCCGCGCGTGGTCCAGGTCAGCGTCAGTCTCGCGGGAAGCTGGAGCGTGGTCGACATCGTTCGTGCCAACGGCTTCGTCGCCTCGGACGTCCGCCCGCTCGTCCGTCTCAGCGTCCAGATCGTGGTCGAGCAGAATGGCCGCCGCGAGATGGGCCACCACGGTTTCGGGGGCCGCTATCTCTACGGCAAGCTGCTCGACGAAGCGCAGTGGAACAGGGCCATCGACAGTGCGCTCGCCCAGGCGCTGACGAACCTCGAGTCCGTCCCCGCGCCCGCCGGAGAAATGCCGGTCGTGCTCGGACCGGGCTGGCCCGGAGTCCTGCTTCACGAAGCCGTCGGCCACGGGCTCGAAGGCGATTTCAATCGCAAGGGCACCTCGGCCTTTGCCGGGCGCATAGGCGACCGGGTCGCGGCGGCAGGCGTGACCGTCGTCGACGACGGCGCGATCGAGCAGCGCCGCGGGTCACTGACGATCGATGACGAAGGGACACCGACCGGACGCACCTGTCTGATCGAGGACGGGATCCTAAAAGCCTATCTGCAGGACCGGCTGAATGCCCGGCTGATGGGCATGGAGCCGACCGGCAACGGCCGCCGAGAAAGCTTCGCCCACGCGCCGATGCCGCGCATGACCAACACCTTCATGCTCGGCGGCAAGGACGATCCAAGGGAGCTCGTCGAGCGGGTGAAAGACGGAATCTACGCCAAGAGCTTCGGCGGCGGGCAAGTCGACATCACCAGCGGCAAGTTCGTCTTCTCGTGCACCGAAGCCTACCGAATCCGCGACGGCAGGATCGCCGAGCCGGTCAAGGGCGCGACCCTGATTGGCGACGGTCCGACGGTGCTGACCCGGGTGAAGGGCATCGGCAACGACCTCGAGCTCGACGAGGGCATCGGTGTATGCGGCAAGGGTGGGCAGAGCATCCCCGCGGGAGTCGGTCAGCCGACCCTGCTGGTCGACGGCCTCACCGTGGGAGGCACCGCCGCGTGAGCGGCGATTGGCGCGCCGACGTTCTCAAATTCTGGTTTGGCCTCAAGCCGGAGAAATGGTGGGATGGGGGCACCGAGCTCGACCGCCGGATCAAGAGCGACTTCCTGGAGCTGGTTTGATATGAAGCAGCTGCCGGTCGACTCCTTCCTCGCCGATCCCCTGACCGCCCTCGCGGCGGTCATCCTGTTCGACCAGTTCCCGCGCAACATGTTCCGCGGCCACGCCGACGCCTACGCGACTGACGCCAACGCTCTGGCAATCGCGAAGGGAGCTGTCGATCGCGGTCTCGACAAGGAGCTGGCGCCGGATGAACGCAAGTTCCTCTACATGCCGTTCATGCACAGCGAGAAGCTCGAGCATCAGAACCGCGCGGTGCTACTGTTCACCGAGCTTCGCGACGATCATCAGCTCGGTTACGCCAAGCACCACCGCGACATCATCGAGCGGTTCGGCCGCTTCCCGCACCGCAACGCCATCCTCGGCCGAGCCTCACGACCCGAGGAGACTGCCGCGGGCGCGGACAAGCCCTGGTGAGCGACGTCGTCGAAGCCGCGCGGTTCAACCGCCCGATCGAAGCCGAGCTCTGCCGGATGTTCCTAGAGAGCCACGGCGTCGATGCGGTCGTGTTCGACACGCAAAGCTACATTTACGCCGAGGGGGCGTTGGTTGGCGTGCGGGTCATGGTGCTCGACGAGGATCTCGACGAAGCCCGCCGCGTGCTGCGCGATTACAATCCCTAGAGCAGGTGCGCGATCGGGCTCGGATCGAAGCCGGCCGAAACCAGGCAATTCGAAACCTCGACGGCCGAAGCGCCCTCCCCGCGCCTGGCGAGCGCGACGGCGAACGCCGAACGCGTGCCCGAGCGGCAGAATGCGAGCAGCTTGCCGTCCGACGTGTCGCGCAGCGCTTGCTGCATCGCCTCGACGTCGGCGGGACCGATTCCGCGAAGGATCGGCACGAACCGGTAAGCGATGCCCGCCCTGGCCGCCGCTTCCTCGATCTCGGCGGCAAAAGGCTGCCCGTCCTCCTCGCCATCGGGGCGATTGTTGACCAGCATCGTGACGCCTTCATCCGCCAGCCCGGCGACCTCGTGAGGCGCGATCTGCCCGCTCACCAGGATGCGGTCGTCGAGCTGGCGGATCATGCTCAGCGACCCCGCTCGCCCTTCTGCGGCGGCGGAGCGGCGGTCGGCACTGGAGCCGGAGCCGGCGAGGCCATCGGGGTGACGGTCATCGGACCCGAGCCGGTCGTCGGAAGGCCGTAATATTCAAGATAGGGCCTGATGTCCGGATCGTGCCCGGTGAACGAGCGATACATGACGCCATAGTCTTCCGTGTTGCCGCGCGACAGGACCAGGTCGCGGAATCGCTGGCCGTTGGCGCGGGTCAGCCCGCCGTGGCCCTCGAACCAGGCGAACGCGTCCTGCGCCAGCATCCGCGTCCAGGGATAGGCATAGTAGCCGGCCGCATAGCCGTTGCTCCAGATGTGCAGGAAATAGCTGGAGCGGTAGCGCGGCGGAACGTCGGCGGTGTCGTACCCGCTGGTTGCCAGCGCCTGCGCCTCGAACTTG
>DATNFJ010000014.1:0-3314 GCA_035606455.1 Sphingomicrobium sp. | reverse complement strand
GAAGGGGACTCCCGTGTGTTTTTTTTCGAAGGCAACTACCAGGAATACGAAGCTGACAAGAAAAAACGCCTGGGCGAGGAGGGCGCGCGGCCGCACCGCATCCGGTACAAGGCATTGATGGCCTGAAGCGGGTGCTCAGCGCCCCCCGATTGACCAGGGGCCGACCGTGCGCCGATACTTGCGCCGCGCGGCTGGTTCGAACAATGGCGGGCCGTCGAGTGCCGTATGCCTGTGCGGTCCTCGTCGGAGGAGAGGCCTGGTACCGTGACCAACATCGAAGACTGGCTCAATAATCTTGGCCTGGGAGCGTATTGCTCGGTCTTCGCCGACAACGACATCGATTTCGACGTCCTTCCCGAACTCGGAGAAGCCGATCTCGAGAAGCTCGGACTGACGCTCGGGCATCGCCGCAAGCTGTTGCGCGCGATCGCCGGCCGCAGCGCCGCGGCCGTAACATCGCAAGCCGAGCGTGCGCCGGACATCCCGGCGAATGAAAGCGCAAAGCAGGAAGCCGAACGGCGCCAGGTCACCGTCATGTTTTGCGACCTCGTGGGTTCGACCGAACTCGCCAACGCCGTCGATCCCGAGGAGATGGGCGCCCTGCTGCGGGCATTTCAGGAAGCGAGCACCTCATCGATCGCCCGGTTCGATGGATTCGTCGCCAAATTCATGGGCGATTCGGTGCTGGCCTATTTCGGTTATCCGCGCGCGCACGAAGACGCAGTCGGCCAGTCGGTGCGCGCCGCGAACGCCATTATCGAAAAAATCGCACAGACCAGGCGTCCGGACGGACGTCCGCTCGAGGTTCGAGTCGGCATCGCCACCGGCCGGGTCGTCATCGGCGATCTGGTCGGCGTCGGCGTCGCACGCGAACACGCGGTCGTCGGCGAGACGCCCAATCTCGCGGCGCGCCTTCAGGCATTGGCGGAGCCCGGGACGATCCTGGTCAGCGAGACGACGCATCGACTGCTCGGCAAGCAATTCGAGTCGCATAGCCGGGGCGAGCATTCGCTCAAGGGCTTCGCCACGCCGATAAAAGTCTGGCAAGTCGGGCGCGAAGCCGCGCTCGAAAGCCGGTTCGCGGCCGTCGGATCACGCGGCCCCAGCCCGCTGGTTGGCCGCGTCGATGAAATGGAGCTATTGCTCAGCCGCTGGCAGTTGACGCGCCAGGGCACCGGACAGGCCGTGCTGATCCAGGGCGAGGCCGGTATGGGGAAGTCTCGCATTGTCGATGCGCTGTCCCAGCGCATCGGCGACGAGCCTCACGTTCGGGTCATCTGCCAATGCTCGCCCTACCATACGAACACGGCGCTCTATCCGATTATGCGGCACCTCGAGTTGGCCGCGGGCTTCGCCTTGGAGGATTCCGCTGCGTGCAAGCTGGAAAAAATGGTAGTGCTGCTGGCCGCGACAGATTCCAACGATGCGACGACGATCAATTTGATGGCGGAGCTACTTTCGATTCAGACCGACGATCGCTACGGACCGCTCCAGCTGCCGCCCGGCCAGCGCAAGGCGGCAATCATTGCGGCGCTGGTCGAACAGCTAGCCCGTCTTGCCGGGCAGCGCCCGGTATTGTTCGTCCTGGAGGATGCGCACTGGATCGACCCGACCACGCAGGAACTGGTAACGCGTCTGCTGGATGGCATCGCGAAAACGCGCGTGCTGGCGCTGATCACGGCGCGACTCGAATATTTTCCCCCGAAGACGGTGGGTCAGGCCATCGCCGCATGCACGCTGTCGCGGCTTAACCGAGAACAGTGTGCGGACCTCGCGGCCGGGACGGCCACCGGACGGAAACTCGAATCCGAGGTGATCGACGAGATCGTGGCCAAAGCCGACGGCATTCCGCTGTTCATCGAGGAGCTCACGAAAGCGGTGGCGGAATCCGCGAGCGCCGAGAGCCCGGTCGTGCCGGCGACATTGCAGGACTCGCTGATGGCGCGCCTCGACCGGCTGGGCCCGGCGAAGGAAATCGCCCAGATCGCCGCCGTCATCGGCCAGCAATTCCCGCGATCGTTGCTGGACATCGTTGCCGTCGAACGCGCGGACGACATCGAAGGGGGCTTGCTGCATCTGATCGAGGCCGGGCTGGTCTTCGTACAAAGCAGGGCGACCGGTCCTGCCTATCGCTTCAGCCACGCCTTGATGCGCGACATCGCCTACGAGAATCTGCTACGCAGCCGGCGGCGTCAGATCCACGAGCGCGTCGGTCGCGCGCTGATCGAGCGTTTTCCCGAAAGTGCCGAGGCGGAGCCGGAGGTGGTCGCCTATCACTTCAGCAACGCGCAGATGCCCGATCTCGCCTCCACCTATCACGAGCGGGCGGGAGATCACGCCGCTGCGCGCTCAGCCTTCGCCGAGGCCGCCGCGCATTTCAAGGCGGGCCATGCCGAGGCGGTCAAGTCGGGCCCGGGAGAGGAGCGTACGAAGCGCGAACTTGCCCTGCTGCTGAAACTGGGACCGGCCCTCACGATCATCAAGGGCGCGCAGAGTGCGGACGTAGAGGAAACCTACCGATTCGCGCATGACGCTGGAACCAAAGCACACGACAGCGTCGGCCTGTTTAAGGCGACGTGGGGATTGTGGCTCAGCGCCAACCATCGACGCGAACTGGAAATTGCGCGCGACCGGGCCCAGGAGCTCATTGCGTTGAGCGGACACCTCGCCGATCCCGATCTGCAACTCGAGGCCTTCCATTGCCGCTGGTCGACCGCGCTGTTCCGGGGCGAAGTGCCAACCGGACTCGAGTACACGCAGGAAGGCGTTCGCCAATACGATCCGGCGCGGCACGCCTGGATGGGGCCGGTGTTCGGCGGCCACGACCCCGGCGTATGCGCCAACATGGTGAGAGCGACGATCTTGTGCTTCGCCGGCCAAACTGCCCAGGCGCGCGCGTCAGCCGCCAAGGGTCTTTCGCTTGCGGAAGCGCTCGGACACCCGCACACATTGTGCTTTGCGCTGATGAACGCGCTGGCGACGCACCAGACCCTGGGTGATCGCGAAACGGTCGGTCGTCTGGGACCGCGGCTGGCGGAGCTGGCGGAAAAGTACAACTTCCCGCCGATGCGGGCCCACGCGCTCCTCGTTTCCGCCTGGGCGCGCGACTTCGGAACGCAGATCGGCCCGGGCCTGGCGATCATGGAGGCGGAATATCCCCGGGCGACCGCGATCGGCCCGTTGTATCGGTACTACGCGGCGATTCTTGCCGACGTCCGGGAGCAAGCGGGCCGGACCGAGGATGCGCTCGCTTTGGTGAATTGGGCGCTCGGTACGGTCACCGAGCCCGGCGTCGGCATGTACGTGCCCGAGCT
>DATNFJ010000013.1:0-9866 GCA_035606455.1 Sphingomicrobium sp. | reverse complement strand
CTGGGCGGTCGGCAAGGCCAAGGCGATGGAGATGTGCCTCACCGGCCGGATGATGGACGCGGCCGAGGCGGAACGCTCCGGCCTCGTCGCGAAGGTGGTCCCGGCCGACCAGCTGCTCGACGAAGCGCTGAAGACCGCCGAGGCGATCGCCGCCATGCCGCCGCTCGCCGCGATCGCGGTGAAGGAGATGGTCAACGCCGCGTTCGAGATGCCGCTGGCGCAGGGCCTGCGATTCGAGCGTCGGCTGTTCCACGGGCTGTTCGGGACCGAGGACCAGAAGGAAGGTATGGCCGCTTTCGTGGAGAAGCGGCCGGGGAATTGGAAGGGACGTTGACTGTTCCCCGGCAAAGGGACCCCATCAAAGTACTACTTTGAGGGGACCCAAGGCCGGGGCCCAGGCGGCGCTCCGCGCCGCATGTTCGATCTGGAATGGACCCCGGCCTTCGCCGGGGTACGAGGAGTAAGCATGGCACGCATCGCATTCATCGGCTTGGGCCACATGGGCGGCGGAATGGCGCCGAACCTGGTCAAGGCAGGTCATGAGGTCCGCGCTTTCGACCTCAGCGAAGAGGCGCTGTCGAAGGCCTGCGAGCAGGGCTGCGGCCGCGCCGGATCGACCGAGGAAGCGGTGAAGGACGCCGAGGTCGTCATCACCATGCTTCCCGCGGCGAAGCATGTACTCGACGTCTACCGCAACCACGTTTTCGGCAATGCGCCCGCGAGCGCGCTCCTGATTGACTGCTCGACGATCGACGTCGCCAGTGCGCGGATCGTCGAGGAAGAGGCTTCGGCGAAGGGCTACGAAATGGTCGATGCGCCGGTGTCCGGCGGCATCGCTGCCGCTGCCGCCGGAACCCTCGCCTTCATGGTCGGTGGTTCGCCGCAAGCGTTGGCCAAGGCCAAACCGTTCATCGAGCCGATGGCGAAGGCGGTAATTCACGCCGGCGGGCCGGGAGCCGGCCAGGCGGCGAAGATCTGCAACAACATGATCCTCGGCGCGACCATGGCCGTCACCTGCGAAGGCTTCGTCCTGGCACAGAAGCTGGGCCTCGGCCCAAAGGTCTTCTTCGACATTTCGTCGCAGGCTTCGGGTCAGAGCTGGTCGATGACGAGCTACTGCCCGGTGCCCGGCGTGGGGCCGAAAACGCCGGCCGACAACGACTACGAAGGCGGGTTCGCCGCCGCGCTCATGCTCAAGGACCTGAAGCTTGCGGACGAGGCCGCGAAGAGCGTCGGAGCCTATACGCCGATGGGCGGCGAGGCCGAGGAGCTGTTCCAGCGCTTCGTCGATCGCGGCGGCGGGAACAAAGACTTCTCCGGAATCATCAAAATGATCGACGACAGCTGGAAAGTGCCGGACGAACACTAGGAGACGACATGCGTTCGAAGCTTATTGCCGCCGCGGTGGCGTGTGCATCGCTGGCGGCCTGTAGCGGGTGGAAGTCCGGCCAGGCGAACAGCGCCCAGGGCAATATCAGCAAGGACAACCGGCCGCCCGCGACCGCGAAGGCGAGCGCCGTCACCAATGGCGCAATGACCAATGGCATGGTCATGCTCGCGGTGCCGCTGCCGAAGGACCGCGCCCTGCAGGTCATGAAAGTCCGCCACGACGGGATGGAAGCGATCGGCGACGCCAACAAGGCGCTTCATCGGGCGCTCGGCTCCTCCGACATTCCGACCGTCCGGGCCAATGCGGCAAAGATCGCGCAATTGTCGCAGCAGGCGTCCACCTGGTTCCCGGCCGGCACCGGACCCGACGTCGGCAAGACGCGCGCCAAACCCGACATCTGGCAGAATTCGGAGGATTTCGCAGCGAAGCTTCGCGCCTTCCAGACGGCGGCACGGGCGCTCCAGCTCGCGGCCGGAGGGAATGACGTCGGCGCGATGAATGCGCGCTTCGCCGCGCTCGGCGGCGCGTGCAAGGCGTGCCACGACAAATATCGCGCGGAGGAAAGCCGCTGAGGCAGGTCGTCTGGGACCTGCCGGTCCGTCTTTTCCACTGGCTGCTCGCCGCCCTGATCGCGTTCAGCTGGTGGACGGTCCACCACCACCATACGGACTGGCACATCTGGTCGGGGTGCGCGATCCTGACCTTGCTGATCTTCCGAATCCTGTGGGGGTTTGCGGGAAGCTCGACCGCGCGGTTTGCGAGCTTCGTTCGGGGCCCGCGCGCGATCGCCGCCTACTGGCGCGGCCAATGGGTGGGGATCGGCCATAACCCGCTCGGCGCGCTCAGCGTCCTCGTCCTGCTCTTCGCCATAGCGGTCCAGGTCGGGCTCGGGCTGATCGCCGAGGACGAGGACGGCATCTACATGGGGCCGCTCGCCGGACTCGTCAGCACCGACACGTCGGACAAGGCGCGGCACATCCACGAGCTATGGTTCGACGTCATCCTGGCGCTGATCGCGCTCCACCTGCTGGCGATTGTCTATTACCGTTTTCGCGGAAAGAAGCTGACGCTGCCGATGATCACCGGCCGCGCCGACGTCCAGCCGGGGGCCGAACCGATGCGGCGCGGAAAATGGTGGGTCGCGCTGATCTGCCTCGCGATCGGCATCGGCATCACCCGCTGGATCATCGCGGGGGCGCCGCCGTTGGGTTCTTGATTGCAACGCAATCGGGGACCACATTGCGCGCATGCTGATCCGCACCGAGCAGACTCCGAACCCCGTTACCCGCAAGTTCCTTCCGGGACAGACGGTCGTGCAAGTCGGCACGCGCGACTTTGCCGATGCGGAATCGGCGAAGGCCTCGCCGCTCGCAAGCGCCTTGTTCGACAGCGGCATGGTCGAGGGCGTGTTCTACGGGCGTGACTTCGTCTCGGTGACCGCGGCTCCGGGGGTCGCCTGGAACGACCTGGAGCCGCTGGTGCTGGAGACGCTGCTCGATCATTTCGTCAGCGCGGCGCCATTGTTCGCGCCGGGTAGCGCAGCCGGGATTGAGGTCGCCGGGGACAGCGATTTCGACGAGAACCCCGAGGACGCCGAGATCATCGACCAGATCAAGGAGCTGATCGAAACTCGCGTTCGGCCCGCGGTGGCGCAGGACGGGGGCGACATCGCCTACAAGGGCTATCGCGACGGCCGGCTCTATCTGACGATGCACGGCGCCTGTTCCGGGTGCCCTTCGTCGGCGATCACCCTCAAGCGCGGCATCGAAAGCCTCATCCGCCATTACGTGCCCGAAGTGGAATCCGTAGAGGCGGTCTAATTCAGGCACTTGCAGCGTTGTGCCGCATGTGCCCACTATTACGCCCATGCTCCTGGCGTTCGACACTTCAAGCGTCGCCTGCACCGCCGCCCTCTTCGACGGCGCCCGATGCATCGCCCGTCGCGATGAGCTGATCGGCCGCGGCCATGCCGAGCGGCTGGTGCCGATGATCGCAGAGCTGCTTGAGGGCCGGCGACCGGAGCGCATCCTCGTCGGTGTCGGGCCCGGAAGCTTCACCGGAATTCGAGTCGCGATCGCCGCCGCGCATGGTCTGGCGATCGGCTGGGGCGCGGAGCTGTCGGGCATGTCCTCGCTGGCGCTGCTCGCCGCCGGAGCAGCAATCACAGCGGATGTCGCCACAGCCGTAATCGGCGGCCACGGCGAGCTGTTCGTGCAGCAGTTCGACGGTCGAACGGCCGAGCCGGCATCGGAGCTGCGCAATCTCGTCCCGGCAGAAGCGGCGCGCTTCGCGACGGCGCCCATCGTCGTCGGTTCAGGCGCGTCCGCGCTGGTCGAAGCGCGCGGCTGGGGCGAGGCGCGCGAAGCCTGGCCATCCGCCGCCGACGCACTCAAGCTTCCCGAGGGACTTCGGACGCTGGCGCCCAAGCCGGTCTATGCACGAGCGCCCGACGCTCGGGCTCGGGAGGCGGCCTGATGGCGACCCCCGCCCTCGCCGATGAAGTCCGGATCGCGCCGGGCACCGCCGACCAGCTCGATTCCGTGATGCGCGTGATGGATGCCGCGTTCGGCGACAAGTTCGGCGAAGCCTGGACTCAATCCCAGCTCACCGGAATCCTGCCGATGGCAGGCGTTTTCCTCGTCCTGGCCGTGGACCGGGTGACTAACAGCGTGGTCGGATTTTCGCTGTCGCGCGCGGTGGCCGATGAAGCCGAGCTTCTGCTGATCGCCGTTCTGCCTGACGAGCAGCGGCGGGGGGTCGGAACGTTGCTTCTGGACAATTTTCTGGACAGCGCGCGGGACAAGGGCGCAAGCCGGGTGCACCTCGAAGTGAGGGACGGCAATCCGGCGATCGGCATGTATCGAGCCGCCGGTTTCTCGGCGGTCGGCCGACGCCGCAACTATTACCACGCCAGAAGCGGCAAAAGGTACGACGCGATCACGCTAGCTTACAAACTTTAGTAAATATCTTTGTCTTTTCGGCTTCTTCGCTGGACTTGCGCGGGGCAATAGGCGCGCCTAGTGCGCAAGTCGCGCATTCATCTGCGCGCCACTCTGCTCACTTTTTTCAGGACTATTCCCGATGGCCGACAATCAAGCTGCCGAAGATACGCTGCTGACTCTCACCGCGGACATCGTCGCCGCGCACGTCAGCAACAACAGTGTGGCCGTGAACGATCTTCCGAACCTTATCCAGAACGTCCATGCGGCGCTGAACGGGATTTCGAACGCGCCTTCCGCCCCGGAGCCGAAGCCGGAGCCGAAAGTGTCGATCCGGTCGTCCGTGAAGCCGGATTTCATCGTCTGTCTCGAAGACGGAAAGAAGCTCAAGATGCTGAAACGGCATCTGATGACGCACTACAACATGACCCCCGAACAATATCGGCAGAAATGGGGACTTTCGGCCGACTATCCGATGGTTGCGCCCAATTATGCCGAACAGCGCCGTAGGCTCGCGAAATCGATCGGCCTCGGAACGAAGCGGCGGCGTACACGCAAATAGCGTTGCTGGACGATTCCACCGCGCGCACCTAATTTAGCGGCATGACGCGCACCATCGACATCGAGGCGCTGTGCGCCGACAAGGGCCTCAGGATCACCGAGCAGCGTAAGGTGATCGCGCGCGTCCTCGGCGACAGCGAAGACCACCCCGATGTCGAGACGCTGCACGCGCGCGCGGCAGCGATCGACCCTAACATCTCGATTGCGACGGTGTACCGGACCGTGCGGTTGTTCGAAGAAGCGGGCATCCTCGAGCGGCATGAGTTCGGCGACGGGCGCTCGCGTTACGAGGCCGCCTCCGAATCGCACCACGACCATTTGATCGACGTCGAAACCGGGAACGTGATCGAGTTCGCCGACGACGAGCTCGAAGCGCTGCAGAAGCGCATCGCCGAGAAGTTGGGCTTCCGCCTCGTCGACCACCGCATGGAACTCTACGGAGTCTCGCTCGATCGCGACCGCTGAAGGAGTTCGCCTGAACGGGAGAGCAATCCTCCGGATCACCGGACTGCTGCTGCTGTTTGCCGTCCTCGTGCCGATCCACGTCCTGACCAAGCTCCTCTTCCGCCATTCGCACTGGCCGCATCGCTTCCTTTCGGCCGCGGCATGGATCATTGGCCTGCGACCGCGCGTCACAGGTCACCGCGCGGGCAGTCACACATTGCTGGTCGCCAACCATACGAGCTGGCTCGACATCCTGATTCTCGGCGGAGCGCTTCGCAGCACCTTCGTTTCCAAGGCCGAACTGGGCCATCCGCTCATCCACTGGCTCGCCGACCAGAACAGCACCGTCTACGTCCGGCGCACCGAGCGAAAGGCGGCGCGCGAACAGGCGGTTGCAGTCGCCGCGGCGCTCGAGGGGACGAAACCCGTCACAATCTTTCCCGAGGGGACAACCGGCCCCGGCACGCACCTCCTGCCGTTCCGTTCGACCCTCTTGGAAGCCGCCAATTTCGCTTCGCGCGACGTGCTCGTGCGGCCAGTCGCGGTGGATTACGGAGCGTCGCGCGCCGAGGTAGGCTGGTTCGTCGAATCCGGCGCGGACAATGTGAAGCGCATGCTCGGCCGCCGAGGAACCCTGCCTGTCACGGTTCACGTGCTTGGTCCGCTCGACCCGACCGTCGGACGCAAGCAGCTGACGCACGACGCCCGCGAGGCGATCGCCGAAACGCTCGGCTTAACCTCGCACCTCCACTCGCCTATAGGCGAGGGAGGATGAGACCCAAGACCTTCAAAATCAAAAGCTTCGGCTGCCAGATGAACGTCTATGACGGCGAACGCATGGCCGAGTTGCTCGGCGCCCAGGGCATGACTGCCGCGGAGGCGAGCGAGGCCGACCTCGTCGTGCTCAACACTTGCCACATCCGCGAGAAAGCCGCCGAGAAGGCATATTCGGACGTCGGCCGCCTGCGGCGCGAGGACGGGTCGAAGCCGCTGATCGCGCTCGCCGGCTGCGTCGCCCAGGCGGAAGGAGCGGAAGCGAAGCGCCGTTCGCCGATGATCGATATCGTCGTTGGCCCGCAGGCCTATCACCGCTTGCCCGAGATGGTCGCCGAAGCGTCCAGCGGCGCTCGTCCGGTCGACACCGAGCTTCCGCCGCTCGGCAAGTTCGACGCTTTCCCTCCCCGCCAGCGCGCCAATCCGAGCGCCTTCCTCACCGTGCAGGAAGGCTGTGACAAATTCTGCACTTATTGCGTCGTGCCTTACACGCGCGGCGCCGAAATCTCGCGGCCGTGGAGCGACATCGCCGGGGAGGCGCAGGCGCTGGTCGACGCCGGTGCGCGCGAGATCGTGCTGCTCGGCCAGAACGTGAACGCCTGGGCTCACGAAGGCCGCGACCTTGCCGACCTGATTCGCACGCTGGCCAGGATCGATGGGCTGGAGCGGATCCGCTACACGACCAGCCATCCCGCCGACATGAATGACGACCTGATTGCGGCGCATGGCGAGGTCGAAAAGCTGATGCCCTACCTCCATTTGCCGGTGCAGTCGGGAAGCAACCGCATTTTGAAGGCGATGAACCGCAGCCACAGCGCCGAAACCTACCTCGCGACGATCGAGAAAATGCGCGCGGCCCGTCCCGATATCGCGCTGTCGAGCGACTTCATCGTCGGCTTTCCGGGCGAGACCGAACAGGACTTCGAAGCGACACTGCGGATGGTCGATGCGGTCGGTCACGCCTCGGCTTATTCGTTCAAGTATAGCGCGCGGCCCGGCACGCCGGCGGCGACGATGGAGGACCAGATTCCGCCCGAAATCATGGACGACCGGCTGCAGCGGCTGCAGGCGCGGATCAATGCCCACCAGGTTGCGTTCAACAAGGCGAAAGTGGGCGTGGAGACGCAGGTTCTGATCGAACGCAAGGGCAGGCATTCGGGCCAGATGATCGGCCGTTCACCGTGGCTCCAGTCGGTCCATGTCGACACGGGCGCGCGTCCGGGCGAAATGATCGATGTGACCTTTGTTGCCGCGGGACCGAACAGCATGACCGGCGCGGTCCTCCAGAAGGCCGCCGCCTGATGGCGCGCCGCGACCTTGCCGCGGTTCCCGACCGCGCGCGCCTCGAGATCGAGTTCGAGCAGCCGTACCTGCTCGGCCCGCTGTTCGGCGACTACGACCGTCACCTGATCACCATCGAGCAAAGGCTTGGAGTCCACATTGCTGCGCGCGGCAACCGCGTGCAGATCGAGGGTGACCCCGATGCCGCGGCCCGGGCTCGCGACGTGCTGATTGGTCTCTACAACCGGCTCGACCACGGCCATGACGTCGACGCCGAAGCGGTTGAGGCGGTGCTCGGCATGGCCGCCCAGCCGAATCTCGACGGGATCATCCAGGAAGAAGTCACCTCCGCGCCGCGCGTGATGATCCGCACACGCAAGAAGACGATCGTCCCGCGCTCGGCGATGCAGACTCCGTACATGGAGGCGCTTGCCCGCGACGAGATGATCTTCGGCCTCGGCCCCGCGGGAACCGGTAAGACCTATCTCGCGGTCGCGCAGGCGGTGTCGCAGCTGATCAGCGGAAGCGTCGATCGACTGATCCTCTCGCGCCCGGCGGTCGAGGCCGGCGAGCGGCTCGGATTCCTCCCCGGCGATATGAAGGAGAAGGTCGATCCCTATCTCCGCCCCTTGTACGACGCGCTCTATGACATGCTTCCGACCGAGCAGGTCGAGCGCCGGATTGCCTCGGGCGAGATCGAGATCGCGCCGCTAGCCTTCATGCGCGGTCGCACGCTCAACGACGCCTTCATCATCCTCGACGAAGCGCAGAACACCACGCCGCTGCAGATGAAGATGTTCCTGACCCGCTTCGGAATGCGCAGCCGGATGGTCATCTGCGGCGACCCGTACCAGGTGGATCTCCCCGATCCGTCCAAGTCCGGCCTTGCAGACGCGGTCAATCGCCTGAGCGGCGTCAAGGGCATCGCGGTGGTGCGCTTCACCGCCGCCGACGTGGTGCGCCACCCGCTGGTCGGCCGCATCGTCGACGCCTATGAAGGCCCGGGGGCCTGATGCTCGAGATTGCGCTCGACAGCGATGAGGAATGGGACAGTAGCCGCTCCTGGCTGCCGCTGGTCCGAAAGGCCGCCGAGGCGGCGATCGCCGAGAGCGCTTATCCCGACCTCGCCGAGGCCGATCGCCCGGTTGAGATTTCGATCACGCTGACGGGCAATGACGAGGTCCGGGCGCTCAACGCCAGGTGGCGCGACAAGGACAAGCCCACCAACGTCCTCTCCTTTCCCATGGCGGACGAACGCGACTTGACCAGAGCAAATCTTGCTCAAAGTGAACTGTTGCTCGGTGACATAGTCCTCGCCCGCGGCGTGTGTGAAGTGGAAGCCGCCCAAAAGGGCGTCGCCGTCGAGGACCACACCATCCACCTCGTCGTCCACGGCACGCTGCATCTGCTCGGCTACGACCATCACGACGACCGCGGCGCCGCAGACATGGAGGCGCGCGAGGTTCGGGCGCTCAAGCGCCTGGGGATCGCCAACCCTTACGAGATTCCCGCCTGATGGCCACGCGCAACGACGACAGCGGCTCGCGGCTGTGGCGCGGAATGCGCTACCTCATTTTCGGCGAGGATTCCGAGCCAACGCTTCGCGAAGAGATCGAGGAGGCGATCGATGAGGCGGAGGAGAGCGACGGCGCCGCCCCGGCCGCCGGCGACCTTTCCGCCGCAGAGCGGCAGATGCTCCGCAACCTGCTTCACTTCGGCGAACAGACGGCCGGCGACATCTGCGTCACTCGCGGCGACATCATGGCGGTGCCCAGCGACATCGGGTTCGACGAGCTCGTCCGCGCCTTCGTGGATGCGGGGCACAGCCGTCTTCCCGTCTACGGCGAAAGCCTCGATGAGGTGACCGGCATGGTCCACATCAAGGACGTCTTTCTCGCCAGCGTCGATCCGTCCCGCGACCGATCACTCGGCGCGCTGATGCGCGAGCCTTTGTTCGTTCCCGAATCGATGGGCGTGATCGAGCTGCTCGCGCGGATGCGGGCCGAGCGGATCCATCTCGCGATCGTTGTCGACGAGTTCGGCGGGACCGAGGGGCTGGTGACGATCGAGGATGTGGTCGAGGAAATCGTCGGCGACATCGAGGACGAGCATGACGAAGCCGAGGCGGGGATGCTGACCCTGCTCGACGACGGACTGTGGGAAGCCGACGCCCGGCTCGAGCTCGAGGAGCTGGCGAGCACGGTCGACCGGCGCCTGTCGTCCGCGGACGATGAGGTCGATACCGTGGGTGGCCTCGTGTTCCTTCTCGCCGGGCACATTCCGGCCAAGGGCGAATGCGTGACCCATCCGTCGGGCTGGCGGTTCGAAGCGGTCGATTCCGACCCGCGCCGGATCATCCGAGTCCGCCTCCACGCACCCGAGGGTGAGCAGCAGCCGGACTAATTCTTCGCGAAGAGGTTCGCGGGGTTCGCCATTGCCTTGAATTCCAGCGCGTTGCCGGCGGGATCGAGGAAGAA
>DATNFJ010000012.1:0-28002 GCA_035606455.1 Sphingomicrobium sp. | reverse complement strand
CGTCGACATCAAGAAGTTCGACGAGAAGGGCATCGGGAGGAATGAGAACACGGTCCTGATGACCGAGCTCAAGGCCGACATGGCCAAATATCTGAAGAGCAGCCCGGCGCCCATCTCGTCGCGCACGCTCGCCGACCTCATCCAGTTCGACAAGGATCATGCGCAACAGGAAATGTCGCTGTTCGGGCAGGACCTGTTCGAGCAGGCGGAGAAGACCAAGGGCCTCAATGACCCCGCGTACAAGAAGGCGCGCAAGCTGAGCTTCACGGCCGCCGGGCCGAACGGGATCGACCGGCTGCTGAAGCGGTACAATGTGGTCGCGCTGGTCGGCCCGACGGCGGGCCCGGCGTGGAAGATCGACGCGGTCAACGGCGACCAGTTCAGCGGCGGCGGCGCGGGCAATCTCGCCGCGGTCGCGGGCTATCCGCACCTCACGGTGCCGATGGCGCTCATCAAGGGTCTGCCGGTGGGCTTGAGCTTCATGGGGCCCAAGTGGAGCGAGGCGCGGCTTCTCTCGCTCGGCTACGCCTATGAGCAGGCGCGCGGACCCTTCCCCACGCCGAAACTCTACCCGTCGATCGAAACCGCCGACCCGCAGGTCGCGCCCTACATGGAGCGGGCGCCTAGGTAGCTCGGCGGTTGCAGCCGACCCGCGCTTATATCTGTTTGGGGGCTGCCATCCGCCCTAGCCGTTCCCGGAAGGGCCGGCCTTTACGATGCTGAGAACATCTTCCTCGGCGTCCTCGGTGGTTCTCCCGTCGAAATTGAACCAAGCCAAGCGAACTCGCCAGAGGAACTCGACAGGGCAGGCATCTAGATCGGCGAACACTTGCATGTGAGCGGGCTTCTCACGCCCATTCCATTGCGCCTCCAATGTTCCTTGCTCATGCGTGATCGAGAACCACCGGTCGGCGCATATCTCGAAGTAAGGCGGCGATCCCATCTCAGCCAGGTCTGCTCTGCGACCGAATTGCGGCGCGACGGGAATCCTATTTTGCTCGGCCAAGTCCACAAACTGAGCGTGCAAATAGTCGTAGGCCTCAAGCGCTTTCACGAGTTCATTGTGGGACCGAGTCCTGAAGTCCGCAACGGGCACGATTCGGAGTGAAGCCTAGTGGCAGGAATGGGTCGAAAGCGGACGTCAGCCGCTAAGCCGCAGCGCCGCGATCGCCGCCACGATGGCGAGGATCAGGAGCACCCTCAGCGTGCTCGACGGTTCGTGGAACCAGAGGATGCCGACGATTACCGTGCCGACGGCGCCGATGCCGCCCCACACCGCATAGGCGGTTCCCATCGGGATCGAGCGCGAGGCAACTTCGAGCAGGCCCATGCTGACCGCCACGGAGGCGAGGAAGGCGAGCGTCCAGGGCAGGTTCCTGAACCCGTCGACGAAGCGCAGCGAGGTGGTGAAGCCGACCTCGAAACAGCCGCCGACGATCAGCCACAGCCAGGGCATCGCGATTCCTTTCACTGGACGGGACACGCCCACTCGTTACGCTTGGCTCATGGCGAAACCGCTGACCATCGGCAACAGGATCGCGCCATGGCGGTTCCTCGTCTTCATCGCCGTGCTGATCATCGGCGCCGTTCCCGCAAGCCTGTGGCTCGGAAGCTGGTGGCTCGGGATCATCTACGCGTTCGACGTCGCGGCGGTCCTCTTCCTCCTGCTCTGCTGGAGCATCCTCGGGATCGAAGACCCGGCGGAGATGGAGCGGCTGGCCCAGCTCAACGACGCCAACCGCACCTTCCTGCTGATCATCACCGGGATCGTCGTCGCCATGCTGCTGATCGCCGTCGGCGCGGAGACGGTCGGACGTAATCCACACGCATCGGCCAAGGCGTTGATCATCGTGACGTTGATCGTCGCCTGGCTGTTCAGCAACACCGTCTATGCGCTCCATTACGCGCACATGGCTTATGTGACCCCAGAAATTGGCTGCGCGGGCTTTCATTTCCCTGGCACGCCTGAGCCCGTCTATTGGGATTTCGTCTATTTCGCCTTCACCTGCGGAATGGCGTTCGCGACCTCCGACGTCGAAGTCACCGACCAGCGCATCCGCAAGGTCGTGACCTTCCATTGCCTTGCCGCGTTCGCGTTCAACATCGGCGTGCTCGCCTTCACCGTGAACCTGCTCGCTTCGGGCGGAGGCTAGGTTAGGTCGATCTCCGGCGGTGCGGCAATCCTCCGACGTGCGGCGATCAGGCAGCCCCCGACGATCATCAGCGCCCCGGCGGCCGTGGTGAGCGACACCCCCTCGTAAAATACCAGCCAGCCGAGCGCTGAGGCCCAGATAAAGGCGCTATATTCCGTCACCGAGAGGTAGCTCGCCTCCCCGCGCGCATAGGCCCAGCTGTAGAGCAGGCTGCCGACCGTCGAGAGGAGCGCCGCGACCGCGATCCACGTCCATTGCCACCCCGCTGCGGCGGGCAGTCCCACCAGCGGCAGTGCGACGATCCAGCACGCCATCACCGTCAGCGACTGGAAGAAGTTGATTTCGAGCGGTCGCGCGGCGAGCGCCTGCCGGCGCATGATCACGATATTGCCGGCATAGCATACAGCCGAGCCGAGGATCGCGGCCGACCCGAGCAGCACCTGCGGACCGAGCTCGGCGCGGGCCTGTCCAAGCATGATGACGAGGACTCCGGCGAAGGCGACCGCCGAGCCGGCGATTGAGCGAGGGCCGATCTGCTCCTTGAGGAAGACGCTCGCCAGGAACAGGGCGATCAGCGGCCCAATGAAGGTCAGCGCGATCGCCTGCGCGAGCGGCACCAGGCCGATTCCCCAGAAGAAGAGGAACGCCATCACCGTCCCCAGGACGCCGCGCGCCACGTGGATCTTCAGCGTGGCTCGATCGGGCCACGGCAGCCGGCGCGGCAGGTACAGAGCGGCGCTCAGCCCCAGATTGGCGAGCGATCGCCAGATGCTCACCGCGACGATCCCGATGGCGATGACGAGATGCTTCATCACCGCATCCATGATCGACAGCAAGGCGACCGCGCCGAGTGCCACCGCGAATGCCTGTCCGGTTTGCTGAGCGACGCGATTCACGCGCCGCGATTAGCCGTTTATTCCGCGGCGTCGAGCGTTGGTTCGGCAGCCGCGGCCTCGATCTCGGCCGCCTTCGCCTCGACCAGCTTCACGATATGGTCGATCATCTCGCCATCCTTGACGTGATGATCGGTCACTCCCGAGAGATAGACCATGTGGGTGCCGTTGCCGCCACCGGTGATCCCGATGTCCGTCTCGCGCGCTTCGCCCGGACCGTTGACGACGCAGCCGAGCACGCTGAGGCTCATCGGAGTCTTGATGTGCTGGAGGCGTGCTTCGAGGGCTTCGACCGTTCGGATCACGTCGAAGCCTTGCCGGGCGCAGCTGGGGCAGGACACCACGCGGACCCCGCGGCTGCGAATGCCCAAGCTCTTAAGGATCTCGTAGCCGACGCGGACCTCTTCCTCCGGCTCGGCTGACAGCGAGACCCGGATGGTGTCGCCGATGCCGGCCCACAGCAGGTTGCCGATGCCGATCGCCGACTTGACCGTGCCGCCGATCAGCCCGCCCGCTTCGGTGATCCCGAGGTGGAGCGGGCAATCCACCGCGCTCGCGAGCTGTTGATAGGCAGCGACCGCAAGGAAGACGTCGCTCGCCTTCACCGCCACCTTGTATTCGCGGAAATCATGATCCTCGAGGATGCGGATATGGTCGAGCGCGCTTTCGACCAGCGCCTCGGGACAGGGCTCGCCATATTTTTCGAGCAGGTCCTTCTCGAGACTCCCCGCGTTGACGCCGATGCGGATCGCGCAACCGTTGGCCTTGGCGGCGGCGATGACCTCCTGCACCCGCTGCTCCGAGCCGATGTTGCCCGGATTGATCCTGAGGCAGGCCGCGCCCGCGTCCGCGGCTTCGAGCGCGCGCTTGTAGTGGAAGTGGATGTCGGCGACGATCGGCACCTGCGCCGCTCGGACAATGTCCTTGAGCGCGGCGGTCGCATCCGCCGTGGGGCAGGACACGCGGATGATGTCCGCGCCTGCTTCCTCGCACCGCCGGATCTGGTCGATCGTCGCCCTCGCGTCCTCCGTCGGCGTGTTCGTCATCGTCTGGACGCTGATCGGCGCGTCTCCGCCCACGGGCACGGAGCCGACCATGATCTGCCGCGACTTGCGCCGCTCGATATCGCGCCAGGGACGGATGGAAGACATCGCTGGTGCATATAACCGCTTGATCGGGCGCGGCAAAGCTAGGCCAATGTATCCCGCTGTGTTACCGTGCTTAATGGATTCGCTGGGGGCGGCGAATGAACAAGCTCGCTCGAATACCCACGTTTGACCGTGCCGCCCGAGCCTCCGCCCGGCGACTGCGGCGCGTCCGCCGTCAGCCCGCGCGATATTTCGCCTTCCTGAGCTACAGCCACAAGGATGAGCAGCTCGCCGGCTGGCTCCATCAGCAACTCGAGCAGTTTCGAGTTCCGCGCTTCCTTGTCGGGCAGCTTACCGAGAACGGAATTATCCCGAAACGCCTGAGGCCGGTCTTCCGCGACCAGCATGAGCTCGCGGCCGCGGACGACCTCGGTGAGGAAATCGAGGAGGCCCTGGCCCGTTCCCGATTCCTGATCGTCCTCTGCTCACCCGATGCGGCGCGGTCGCACTGGACGAACGCCGAAATCGAATCGTTCAAGCGAGCGCATCCGGACGGATGCGTGCTTGCCGCGATTGCCGCCGGTGAGCCCTTCGCCTGCGAATTGCCCGGGCGGGAAGAGGAGGAATGCTTCCCGCCGGCGCTTCGTCAGAAGTACGACCGCCGGGGCCGGCCCACCGGCAAGCGCGCGGAGCCGCTTGCGGCCGACCTGCGGCACGCAGGAGAAGCACGGCGGCTCGGCCTGATGAGGCTGGTCGCCGGGATGCTCGGCGTCGGCCTCGACGACCTGGTACAGCGCGATGCGACGCGCCGGCAGCGCCGCCTGGCGCTGGTTGCCGCAGCCTCGGTTGCCGGAATGGCGGTCACGAGCACCCTCGCGGTCACGGCCATCCAGGCGCGCGATGCGGCGCGCGAACAGCGTCGCCAGGCGGAAGGGCTCGTCGCGTTCATGCTCGGCGACCTCAAGGACAAGCTTGAACCGATCGGCAAGCTGGATGCGCTCGATGGCGTCGGCGCCAAGGTCCTCGCTTATTACAGCAAGCAGGATGCAAGCGAACTGCCCGACGCCGCGCTGCTGCAACGTTCGCGCGCGCTGAGCTTGATGGCAGAGGTCGCCTACGAGCGCGGCGACCTGGACACTTCGGAGCGGCTCTATCGCGAAGCGATGCAAGGCACGGCTGAAGCCATCCGGCGCAATCCCGACGACGCGCAGCGCCTCTACGAGCATGCCCAGAACGTCTATTGGATCGGCGATATCGCGATGCAGCACGGCAACCTGCTTGCCGCGGAACGCTGGTGGCGCAGATACAAGGACCTGGCGACGCAGATGGTCGACCTTGCGCCGGACAACATGAAGTGGCGCATGGAAACGCAATATGCCGAGGCGGACCTGGGAGAGGTTCTGCTCCGGCAGCGGCGGTTCCCCGAAGCTGTCGCACAATTCAGCCAGGCGTTGCGGACCATCCAGGCATTGGCGACGGCCGATCCCAACAACCGCGACTATCAAAGCCAGCTTGCGCAGGCGCTCGCCTGGTTTGCCGATGCCGAGGCAAACCAGGGCCAGCTCCCGGCCGCAATTGCACTACGTCAGCGACACGTCGCGCTGCTCAACACATCCATTGCTCATAGCAACGGCGATGTCGCCTATCGCGAGCAGCTCGTCGACTCACTTCGCGGTCTCGGGAATTTATACGAGGATGTGGGACGAAGCGATGTCGCGCTGCAGCAGCTGAATGGCGCAGTCCAGGCGTCGCAGGCGCTTGTGGCCACCGAACCTCTCAACCGAAACTGGCAGGCCGCCCTCGGAAGATCCCGGCTCACCTTGGCGACCTATTATATCGAACAACGGCAGCTGGACGCCGCGGCCACGCAGACGGAGGCGGCATGCGCGGTCTATGAACAACTGGCCTCGGCCCAGCCGAACGTGCCGACATGGAAGCCTGGGGTGCAGGGCTGCTACATGGATCGAGCACGTGTCGCGCTGATGCAGGGAAACCCAGCGCAGGCGCTGTCGTTCGCCACTCGGGCGGTTGCGCTGGCACGCTCGATCAAGGGCAACGATGCCGCAGGAGATTCTTTCAAGGTGGCCGGCGCTTTGCGGCTGCAGGGCGATGCTTTCCAAAAAGCGGGTGATCTGTCGGCCGCGAAGTCGGCCTGGGCGGCGGCCCGTTCTTCATTACCGACGGGTGTTGCCGAAACGCCGTTCGAAATGGCTGAGCGGCGTACGATTCTGGAACGGAGCGACCTTCCCGCCGAAGCAGCCGCGGTGCAGGCTAAACTGAATTCGATCGGCTACCGCCGGGCGAACTGACGAGGCAATCAAGGAGCGCAATGATGTCGAGACCACATGCCAGGATGCATCATGTCTCCGTGGCCGCGACGAAGGCGCCAAACGGTGAAACCGTCTTTCAACCGGCGTCGGAAGTTTGGAACGATTCCGACAATTCGCTTCACTTCCACAAGGACCGGCACGGAATGAGAAAGGCCGACTATCATCTGGTCGAGTTTGTCCTCGATGACAGGACTGGCGACGGTCTGAAATTTCCTAGCGTACCCCACGACGCGATGTGGGTCGCGGAAGTCGAGGATCCGCAGCACCCAAGCTGCCCCGACAAGGACACGAACAGCGACTATGACGTGCTGGAGCCGATTTGCGTATGCGACGAGGGCAGAAGGCTCGTCGTCCGCAACAGCAATCCGCGCGCGGAGACCTGGTCGTTTACACTGAATTTTGTGAAATCCGGCTCAGACGAAAGCGACAAAGCAAGCTACGTGAGCTGGGACCCAATCACGCAAAATCACAACGGCGGCACCTAAGAGACGACATCCTTTTTCAATCATCGAGCACAGGAGCGGGGGACAATGTCAAAGCCAGCTACAGCAAATGTGACGATCATATTGCAGCCATCGAAGAATCCTCCCTTTATAGTGAATTCTTCGCTGCTTCAGGGGAAAAGACTTACGTTCAAGAACAATAAATTCCCGGGTTTCTACATCTATTTCAAACTCGAGGACACGGAGAAGAGCGGCTATCTTTTTCCAGCTAATCCGACGGACGCTTTTGCCTCGAAGGAACTGACGATCGCTGGAGACGAGTGCCCGAATCAAGGCGAGCAATGGTCGCAGCTGGTGCCGGAAACGGTTTCGTCCGATTACAAGACGTTGACGGTACGAAACTACAATACGCAGGTGGCGGATTTCGGCTATTCGCTTTTCGTCACGAAGGATCCTGAAGGCGACGGTGACTGCCTAAAGCTGGATCCGATTGGATCGAATCAAAATGGTCCGACGAATATGGCCTTTTACGATTATCTTCTGAGCCCGACCGGCTCGATCACGGCCATCGTCGCGGTCTTGGTAGTTTTGTTCCTCCTTTACGAGGCCGGCGTCTTCGCCCGCTAAGGCACGGCCTGATTGCTTCAGATCACGCAAGAACGCGACAAAATTCAGATGACGCCCCGGGCCGGCCCGCCCGCCGTCCCGTTCGTCCTCTCGGTAGGAGTGACGGGACACCGCGCGGAAGCGCTCGACACCGGGGATGTCGAACGGCTGCGGGAGCGCGTTCGGCAGACCCTGCTGCTGATCGAGCAAGCCGGGCGGGCGCTGCTCGAGCGCGAGCGCCGCTGTTTCGCGCCGGGCCCGCCACGGCTCCGCTTCGTGTCGCCGATTGCCGACGGCACAGACCAGATCGCCGCCGAACTGGCGCTCGAGCTCGGCTGGGAGCTGCAGGCGATCCTTCCGTTCGCGCGCCAGCGCTATCGCGAAAGCCTCGCCAACCACGGCGCGCGCGAGCGATTCGATACGCTGGTCCAGCAGGCGACTTGCGCGCTCGAGCTGCCCGGCGACCCAGATGAAAGTGTCGATGCCTATGTGATGACCGGCCGCGCGACGGTCGCCCACTGCGACGTCCTCATTGCCGTGTGGGACGGCAAGCCGCCGCGCGGACGGGGCGGGACCGGCGAGGTCGTCCAGCTCGCGCTGACCCGGGGAACGGCGATCGTCCATGTGCCGCTCGATCCGGGGAGCGAAACGCGCGTCTTGTGGGCGGCGTTCGATCCGACCGTCGTCACGGTCGCGGACGATCCGGGAATAGCCCGGCCGCTCGATTCGGAACATGTCGACGCGCTGCTTTGTGGCCTGTTGATGCCGCCGCCGGACGAGGAGGAGCAGCACTTCCTCAAGCGCTTTCTCGAGGAGCGGTTGCGGCAGATCCGGACCCGGATTGAATATCCGCTGCTGCTGACCGCGGCCGGCGTTCGCCGGTTCAGCACGCGCGACCTCACCGACAAACATTCAGCGAAAATGATCAGCGAGGAATGGCAGCGATACCGGGTCGGATGCGTCGAGGCGCACAACATCACCGCGCCAATCGATGCACTCGAGGAAGCTTATAGCTGGGCGGACCGTCTCGCGACGCATTTCGCCCAGACCTACCGTAGCGGTCATATCTTCAACTTCCTCCTCGGCGGGGTCGCGGTATGCCTCGGCCTCAGCGCGTTCATGGCGCCGCACCTCAAGTTCGAATTCGCGGCGATCGAGATGCTGATCACGCTCGCCATTATCATCAATGCGCGGGTCGGCACACGCCTCGAATGGCACCGGCGGTGGCTCGACTATCGACAGCTGGCCGAACGGCTGCGGCCGATGCGCAGTCTGAAGCTGCTCGGGATCGCCGCTCCCGACCCGCCCGGGACCGAGACCAACCCGGTGCCGAGGCGCTGGATCGACTGGTACGCGAGCGGGATCTGGCGAGCGATGGGCTGCACTTCCGGATCGATCGACCGGCAGTGCGCGGCGCGCCTCGGGCACGCGATCGCGGATCACGAGGTCGGCCCGCAGATGTCGTACCACGAACGGAACGCGCGCCAGATCGAGTTACTGGACCACCGCCTCGAACAGACCGGAACAATACTCTTCGCAGCGACCCTCGGAGTCTCCGTCGCGACCCTGATCGGCCTCGGCATGGGCGCGAACTTCGTGAACGTCTACGGCAATTGGTTCACTTTGGTTTCCGCAGGATTCCCGGCCCTTGGCACCGCTGTGTTCGGAATCCGATTCCAGGCCGATTTTGGCGGCGACGCCGTGCGATCGATGGCGACCGCCAACACTTTGCGCCAGATCGACGACGAGCTGCGCAAGGACGTGACCTTGTCGCGCGCCGCCGATTTGGCCGAACAAGCCGCGCGGATCATGCTCTCCGACCTCGACGAGTGGCGGCTGGTCAACCAGCAGCGCGACCTTTCGGTCGGCTAATCCTCCTCCCCCCAGCGCCAGCGCCAACCGCCGCGGGTCGTCCTGGCGCAGATCACCATGAACACCACAATCAGTGGAATGATCGCAGCAAAAAGCTGGATCACTTGGCCGCGCAGGCTGAGCACAATAGCCACAAGCAGGGCGACAAATGCGATTGTCAGGGCCCATCCCTGCCACGTCACCGGCACGCTGCCGATTCCGTAGCGCTTGGGCGCGAACCATTCGGGGCCGTCCGTCATGCCTTCGTCTCCTTCGGCGGACGGCCGCGCTTGCGCGGCGTCGGCGCCTTGAGCTTCACGCCGCGCGCTCCCAGCGCCTCGCGAAGCAGGCACTCGACCTGCGCGTTGACGCTCCGAAGCTCAGCCGAGGCGCAGCGCTCGACCGCGGCCCACAATGCTGGGTCGACACGAAGCGGGAACGCTTTGCGTTCATCCGGCATCGCCCGCGCTTACTGGTAGAGGGTGCCGGTGTTGACGACAGGCTGGGTGTCGCGCTCGCCGCACAGCACCACCATCAGGTTGGAGACCATCGCCGCCCGGCGCTCGTCGTCGAGCTCGACCACCTTCTTTTCCGAAAGCGACGCAAGCGCCATCTCGACCATGCCGACTGCGCCCTCGACCAGCGTCTTGCGCGCCGCGACCACCGCCTGCGCCTGCTGCCGGCGAAGCATCGCGTTGGCGATCTCGGTCGCATAGGCAAGGTAGGTGAAACCGCATTCATCGATGGCGATTCCGGCGACCGCCAGGCGAGCCTGCAGCTCCTTCTTGAGCTCGACTCCGACCTCGTCATGGTTGCCGCGAAGAGTCACTTCCTGATGTTCGTAATCGTCATAAGGATAGCGCGAGCCGATGGTCCGGATCGCGGCCTCGACCTGGACCCGGACGAACTGCTTGTAATCGTCGACGTCGAACAGCGCCTGCGCGGTATCGACGACTCGCCACATGATCTGCGCGGCGATATCGATCGGATTGCCGCGCAGGTCGTTCACCTTGATCTTGTCGGAAATGAAATTGTTGGCGCGAACCGACAGTTTCTTCTTGCCCATCCACGGCCAGGTCCAGCGAAGGCCGGTGCTCCGATCGGTGCCGCGATATTCGCCAAACAGGGTGATCGCTACGGCCTGGTTCGGCTGGAGCATGTAGAAGCCCGGCATGACCAGGATGAAAGCCAGCGTCGCGAGGACAATGATTCCAAAGCTCAGCACGTCGTGCGCGACGCTGATCCTGCGAATTCCGTAAATGTCGGCGAGCACCGCAAGCACGAGCACGATCAGCATCGCGTACCCGCTGGAAGTCGAAGCTTCCCTTTCGGTCGTCGCCGTCAATGCAATGACTTTTCCGTCTGCCACGTCCGCTCTCCTTAAATATGATATCATAATAATATGAATCTGCGGCTGCTGTCAACTGGCGCGGCGACGAAGCGGCCGCTATGGCCGCGGCCATGACCGACAGGCGGTGGCGATTGGTGATTCACGGCGGCGCTGGATCGATGCGCCCCGGACGGCTCGATCCGGAGCAGGAGCGCTGTGCGCGCGCCGGGCTCGAGGCCGCGCTCGCCGCAGGGGCGGCAGTGCTGGACAAGCGCGAGGACGCGCTCGACGCGGTCGAAGCGGCGGTTCGCGTGCTCGAGGAGGACGTGTGTTTCAACGCGGGGCGCGGCAGCGTGCTGACGGCGGGGGGCTGCATCGAACTCGACGCAGCAATCATGGACGGCCGGACCCGTGCCGCTGGCGCAGTCGCGGGCCTGAGGACGACTCGCGCGCCGATCAGTCTCGCCCGGCGACTTCTCGACGAGGGACCGCATGTGTTCCTGTCGGGCAAGGGCGCCGACGAGTTCGCTCGGGATCACGGCCTCGAGCAGGTCGAGAACAGCTGGTTCGAGGTCCCCGAGCGCCGTCGCCAGCTCGACGAGCTGATCGGCGAGGGCGGCTTCGACGATGAGGTGAAGTATGGCACGGTCGGCGCGGTCGCGGTCGATCTCGACGGGCATGTCGCGGTCGCCACCTCGACCGGCGGACTGACTGGCAAGCGCTGGGGCCGGGTGGGCGATTCGCCCCTGATCGGCGCGGGCACCTATGCCGATGACCGCTCGGCGGCCGTGTCAGCGACGGGGTCGGGCGAATATTTCATCCGCGCGGTGGCCGCGCACCAGCTTGCCGAGCGGGTGCGCCTCGGGGGCCAATCGCTTCAGGAGGCGCTCGACGGGGTGCTTGAGGACATCGCCAGCCTGGGCGGCAAGGGCGGCCTCATCGCGGTCGCTCCGGACGGCGAAGCCGCGTGGGGATTCACCACTCCGGCCATGTACCGCGGCATGGCCGACGCGAGCGGCCGGACGGTGCGGGTCTATTCGGACGAAGAGGAGCGGTAGGGCAGGTCTCGCCGAAGCCACTCGGCTTCCGCGGCGATTGCCGCCCGCTCGGTCTCGATGAAGTCCGCGACCGCGTCGCGAAAGCTGCGGTGCGGGATGAAATGCGCGCTCCTGGTGACCACCGGCTCATAGCCGCGCGCGACCTTGTGCTCGCCCTGCGCGCCCGCCTGGACCGAGGCGAGGCCGTGGTCGATCGCCCATTCGATCGCCCGGTAATAACAGAGCTCGAAATGGAGGAACGGCACCTCGTCGATCGTCCCCCAGTAGCGTCCGTACAGCGTGTCGGCACCGACGAAGTTCAGCGCGCCGGCGATCGGGAGCCGGTCACGAGAGGCGAGGAATAGCACGACCCGCTCGCCCATCGCCGCTCCGACGAGGTCGAAGAATTCGCGCGTCAGATAGGGGCGGCCCCACTTCCGCGAGCCGGTGTCCTGGTAGAAGGCCCACATCGCATCCCATTCGGCAGCGCCGATCTCGGCCCCGCGAAGACAGCGTATCTCCAGCCCCTCGACGGCCGCGGCGCGCTCCTTGCGCAGAGTCTTGCGCCTGCGGCTGCTGAGCTGGGCGAGGAAATCGTCGAACGAGGCGTAGCCATGATTGAACCAGTGATACTGGATGCCGTCCCGGACGAGCCAGCCGCGCCGCTCGGCTTCGGCGGCGCCCGCATCGTCCATGAAGGTGATGTGAGCCGACGACATATCGTTCTGAACCGTGACCGCTTCGGCCGCGGCGAGCAGCTGCTGCGGGCGGCCGCCGAGCAGGCGCGGTCCCGGCACGGGCGTGAACGGCACGGCGATCTGGAGCTTGGGATAATATTGCCCGCCGGCCCGCTCCCACGCCTCGGCCCATCCGTGGTCGAACACATATTCGCCCTGGCTGTGGGTCTTTAGATAGGCGGGGGCGGCGGCGACCAGGTGCGACGCGTCGTCCTCGATCAGGATTGGCGCGGGAGTCCAGCCGGTGCCGGGCCCGACACTGCCCGAATCCTCGAGCAAGGAGAGGAATGCGTGGCTGAGGAACGGATCGCTGTCCGCCAGCCGGTCCCAGGCGCGGGCATTGAGGCCCGAAACGCCGGAGGCGATCTTCGCGAGGACTTCGGTTTCGCGATCGGCCATGCCCTTAAATGGGTAAGCCGTTGAAAATGAACTAGGCCTTCACAGCGACGATTGCGTCGATCTCGACCGCGACGCCGAGCGGCAGGACCGGAACGCCCACCGCGCTCCGGGCGTGACGGCCGGCCTCGCCGAACACCTCCTGCATGAGCACCGAAGCGCCGTTGGCTACCTTCGGCTGATCGGTGAACGAGGCGGCGCTGTTCACGAACGCGCCGAGCTTCACGACCCGCTCCACCCTCTCGAGCGACCCGAGCGCCGCCTTCATTTGCGCGATCAACATGATCCCGCAGCGCCGTGCCGCCTCGATGCCCGCTTCTAGGTCTAGATCTTCGCCCAGCCGGCCTTTGATCTGCTCGCCGTTTTCGGCGACGCTGATCTGGCCGGAAATGTGAAGAAGGCCACCGGCTTCAACCGCCGGCACGTAAGCCGCGACGGGTGCGGCGGGTTGAGGAAGGGTGATGCCGAGTTCGGCGAGGCGCTGGTCGATGCTCATCGCCGCCCCCAAGCACTCGGGGCCGCCTGAATCAACCCTCGCGGCTGATGCTGAAGCCGGCGAAGCTTTGGCTGACGGGCATCAGCTCGACCGTATTGATGTTGAGGTGCGCCGGCAGGTTGGCGAGCCACCAGAACAAATCGGCGAGGTCCTCCGGAGTCATCGGGTTCATGCCTTCGTAGAGCTTGTCCGATGCCTGTTTGTCGCCGCCGGTGCGCACGATGGTGAACTCGGTCTCGGCCATCCCAGGCTCGACCGAGGTCACGCGAACGCCGGTCCCCGCGAGGTCGCACCTGAGGTCGAGCGAGAATTGGCGGACGAAGGCTTTGGTGCCCGCGTAGACCGCGCCGCCTTTGTACGGATACGTCGCCGCGACCGAGGAAAGATTGATGATCTGGCCCCTGCGCTCGACGAGCCTGGGCAAAAGCGCTCGGGTCAAGGCGACAAGGCCGGTGATGTTCGTTCCGATCACGGTGTCGATCCGCTCCCAGTCCGTTTCCGGCAAGGGATCGGTCGGGGGCGCGAGCCCGGCATTATTGAGCAGCAGGTCGATCTCGCCCCACGGCGGAGCCAGCTTCGCGAGGCCGTTCACGGCATCGAGGTCGAGCATGTCAACCTCGAGCGGCAGAAAGGCGTCGCCGAGCTCCTCCTGTAGCGTCTTGAGGCGGCCGCCCCTGCGTCCGGTGCCGATGGCTCTCCAGCCGCCCGCGACGAACTTGCGTGCCGCGGCCTCTCCGAAACCCGCCGTAGCGCCGGTGATGAGGATGGTCTTCATCGATTTCCTTCTTCGAGCTCGCGCCGCGCCTGTACGAGCAGATCGGGGCTGACGCCAAGGTCTTCGGAAACCGCGATCAGGTCGGGCTCGTGCGCTTCGAGGAAGCGGATCAGGGCCGAGAGCAGGGCAGGCTCGCACGCACGGGCGCGAAGCTCGTCTGTCCCGATTCCGGTCAGCTCGATGAACCGCTGAGCCCGCCTTTGTTCGCCGAGCGTTGCTGCAAGCGCGGAAAGCGCGAGTGCAAGGGGATCATTTGGCGTGGACGGGAGCAAGGCCTAAACTAGCGGCTGAGGGTGAAGGAAGCACATTGGCGAAGATCCTGATCGTCGAGGACAATGCGCTGAACATCAAGCTGTTCTGCGACCTGCTCGCCGCCCACGGGCACGAGCCGGAGGCGGTGACCGACAGCCGCAATGCGCTCGACGCGGCGCGCAGCTTCGTGCCCGACCTGGTGATCACCGACATCCAGCTGCCGCACGTCAGCGGCCTCGAGCTTATCCGGATGATCCGCGGCGATGAGAAGCTCGCCTCGGTGCCGATCATGGCGGTGACCGCCTATTCCGCCCGCGGCGACGAGGAGCGGATCCGGGCCGCGGGCGCCCAGGCCTATGTGTCGAAGCCGATTTCGGTCGCGCGATTCGCCCAGACGGTGGACGAGCTACTGAAAGGGGAAGCCGCCGAAAATCCGGCCGGCCAGGTACACGAGTAAGCGGAAAACGGTGCGGGGTCAGCGCCCGCTTACTTGATCTTCGCTTCCTTGAACTCGACGTGCTTGCGCGCCTTCGGGTCGTACTTCTTGAAGCTGAGCTTCTCGGTCTGGGTGCGCGGATTCTTCTTCGTCACGTAGAAGAAGCCCGTGTCCGCGGTGCTGACGAGCTTGATCTTGACGGTTGCCGGCTTGGCCATCGCAGAAGTCCCAAATGCTTGAAAAAAGAAGAGCGGCCTTGCGCCGCCCGTTGCCGCGCGCTGTGGCCAACGGGCATCATTTTGTCAAGCTGGAACGCCTCTGGAATCTAATGATCCAACCGTTTGAGAATTTGTTCGAGAGCGGCAGCCCGCCGCGCGATGACGTCGACGGAGACGAGCTTTTGATCGAGGTCGACGAGCTGCCTGTTGAGGTCGAGCTCCAACCCCGGCGTGTTGCGAACCTGATCCACGGCCTTGCGCACGAGTGCCGGATCGAGCTCCATCGTGCAGCGCTCCGGAAGCGTCATCTCGACCTCGCCGCGCGCGTCCTCCCCGATCTTTTCGCCGCAGAGCGTCCTGATGCGATATTGCGCCGCGTAAGGAAGCGCGCGCCGGATGATGTCATGATAAGGCATCGCTGACGCGATATTCTTCCCGGTCACGTCGCTGCCCACATAATAGTTGCTGATCCGGTCGCGCAGATAAGCGTCGCCAACCAGCTCCATCTGTCCCGCGGCAGTGATCTGATCGTAGGTGTTGCGTTCGAGCGACCACGGAATGATTTGGCTGGTCTGATAGGCATCCACGAGGAATTGGCCGCCCAGACTCGATCGCGGCTCATCCAGCGCAGCCAGCGTTTTCAGGCCTTCGCCGCGGACCCACTCGTAATAGCGCTTGCGAACCGCAAGATCGTGCTGGTTGACTTCAAGATCGTCGATCAGCATCGCGCGATACGCGCGGCCCTGGGCGCGGTTGACCCGTTCCTGGTTCCAGTTGCTCGCCTGGAGTCCAACGAACACGCCCGCAACGACGATGAGGAAATCGACGGCCACCGCAAACCAGTTGTGCTCGGCCACATGGTCTCGGAATCGGCGAACGACCATGCACCCTCCAGCAGCTATCGGCCGCGCGCTTTCTAGCACGCCAGTGATCTGACGGACACGGCGTCGTAACCGCCGTTTAACCAATGTGAGCGACCCTGCATTCAACAGGAGGGCGTGTATGGCGACTGACCAGCTGGCGAAGGTGCGCTTGCAAGTCGCGACACGCGTTGCCGAGATCCGGAATGCCGGGCCGCGCCTGTCGCCGATCGATCTTCACGCGCGCATGGATGCCATCCGGCAGCTCGCTGCCGTCAACGGGCTCGCCGCCCTGGAAGCGCTTGCGCGCCGCTCATCCCAGCTGGCGCTGCTTCCGGGCCACCGCGTCGCCGTCACGTCCTGCCTCGAGCATGTGGACGATGCGTTCGACAGCCGCTCGGAGACCGACTTCAGCACCATCCTCGCCGCCCTCGCCGTCCGCCTTCACTGATCCGCAATCGTCATGCTGAACTCAGTTCAGCATCCATGATCACCGTCGATTGAGTATTCGCACGTCCGCGTTCATGGACCCTGAAACAACTTCAGGGTGACGGGCGTAACGACCCCATGCGCGCCTTCTCGCAACTCCTTGACGCCCTCGTTTACTCCCGGTCGCGCAACACCAAGCTCCAGCTCATCGGCGATTATCTCAAAGAGACGCCCGACCCGGACCGTGGCTATGGTCTCGCCGCGCTGACGGGGACGCTCAGCATCCCCGCGGTCAAGCACGCCGCGGTACGGGCGATCGCCGAGGAGCGCGTCGACCCGGTGCTGCTGTACATGAGCCGCGACTATGTTGGCGACATGGCCGAGACGGTGGCGCTGCTGTGGCCGACGTCGGCGACCGGCGTTCCCGAGATGGACGATGCGACGATCCGCATCTCCGACGCCGTGGATCGGCTGGGCTCAGCATCGCGTCTGGAGGCGCCGCGAGTCCTCGCGACCATGCTCGATCATCTCGATGCATCCGGGCGATTTGCGCTGCTCAAGCTCGCCACCGGAGAGCTTCGGGTCGGCATCAACGCGCGCCTCGCCAAACAGGCATTTGCCCAAGCGTTCGGGCTCGATGTCGAGGCCGTCGAGGAAGTGTGGCACGGCCTGTCGCCGCCGTTCGCTGAGCTGTTCGACTGGGCGGAAGGCCGGGCGCCGCAACCGACTGTGCGCGACGTTCCGATCTTCCGCCCCTTCATGCTCGCGCATCCGCTGGAGGAGACGAAAGTCTCGCTCGACGACTATGCGGCCGAGTGGAAGTGGGACGGAATCCGGGTCCAGCTCGTCCATGCCGGCGGGCAGACCCGGATCTACAGCCGCACCGGCGATGACATTTCCCGCAGCTTTCCCGATGTAGCGGAAGCTTTCCGATCGCCGGGCGTGCTCGACGGGGAGTTGCTGGTGCGCGGCTTTGAGCAGGGTATCGCCGACGTCCATGGCGGCGCGGCGGCGAGCTTCAACGCGCTCCAGCAGCGGCTTGGGCGCAAGAACGTCAGTCAGAAAATGCTGGGCGCCTATCCGGCGTTCGTCCGGCTCTACGACATTTTATTCGAGGGCGACGTCGATCTTCGCGCGCTTTCCTGGACCGAGCGGCGCGAGCGGCTGGAGCCCTTCGCTGCTGAACTCGATCCAGAACGATTCGACATCTCCCAACTGATCGAGGCGCAGAGCTTCGAAGAGCTGGAGGACCTGCGGCTGAACGCCCGCGACGTCGCGATCGAAGGAATCATGCTCAAGCGCCGCGACAGCCCCTATGTCGCGGGCCGCCGCACCGGCCTGTGGTACAAATGGAAGCGCGACCCGCTGACCGCCGACTGCGTGTTGATGTATGCGGCGCGGGGGTCGGGCAAGCGCTCGAGCTATTACAGCGATTATACTTTCGGCTGCTGGAGCGACGAAGGGGAACTGCTCCCCGTCGGCAAGGCCTATTTCGGCTTCACGGACGAGGAGCTGAAATGGCTCGACCGCTGGATCCGCGGCCACACCGTTCAGCGCTTCGGACCGGTGCGCGAGGTCGAAAAGAGCCTAGTCCTCGAAGTCGCCTTCGACTCGATCCACAAGAGCACGAGGCACAAGTCCGGAGTCGCGATGCGGTTTCCTCGAATCAGCCGCATACGGATCGACAAACCGGCGGGTGAGGCCGACCGACTGGCGACCCTCCAGTCGATGATAACTTGAAGCCGCCCCTCGCCGCGCGCTAAGCCTCGCGCCTCTTCCGGGAGAGGGGACCCATGATCAAGAAATTGCTGGCCGGCGCCGCGGCGCTGGCGATGGCCACTGTGGCGAACGCCCAGACTTACGCAATCCAGGCGGGGCACCTGATCGTCGATGCGGCGCAGCCCGAGCGCGGCGCCTCCACCGTGATTGTCGAGAACGGGCGGATCGCCCGCGTGGATAACGGGTTCACCGCGCCCGGCGGCGCGATCGTCGTCGATGAGCGCAACCGGACGGTGATGCCCGGCATGACCGACGTCCATGTCCATCTGACCGGCACCAGCGGCGAGCCCTGGTATCAGGACTATACGATCAAACAGTCGGTACCCTACAAGGCCACGGTCGGCCTGACTCACGCGCTTGAAATGGCGCAGGGCGGCTTCACCACGGTGCGCGACCTCGGCGGCGACACGAGCGCCGTGATCGCGGTGCGCGACGCCGTCGCCGAAGGACGCTTCCCGGGGCCGCGGATCAGGGTCGCCGGAGCGCCTTTGTCGATCATCGGCGGCCATGCCGATCCGACGACCGGCCTTCCCCCCGAGCTTGCGGCCGCGATGGACGAGGCGAATCTGGATCCGTCCGTCTGCACCGGCGCCCAGGAATGCCAGAAGGTCGTCCGGAAACTCGCCGCGGCCGGCGTCGACTGGATCAAGATCATGGCGACGGGCGGAGTTCTCGATCCAGGCACGCGCGGGCTCGAGCAGCATTTCACCGACGAGGAAATGAAGGCGATCTGCGACATGGCGCACTTCATGGGCCTCAAGGTCGCCGCCCATGCGCACGGCACGAAGGGTATCGATGCGGCGGTCCGCGCGGGCGTCGATTCCATCGAGCACGGCACCTTCATCGACGAGCAGGGCGTCAGGGACATGAAGGCCCGGGGCACTTATTATGTGGCTACCTTGATGGCCTTCAGTGGCGTCCAGGGGCTGATCGGCACCGGCAAGCTCGCGCCGGCATCGGAAGCCAAGGCCAAGCTGACATTCGCCGTATGGGGCAAGGGCCTCAACCTCGCCTATCGCAACGGGGTGAAGATCGCGCTCGGCACCGACAGCGCAGTCGCTCCCCACAGGCTCGCAAATCATGAGCTCGAGCTGATGGTCACCAAGGGCGGGATGACCCCGCGCGACGCGCTGATCGCGGCGACCAAGGGGGGCCCCGATCTCATGGGCCTCTCGGCCGAGACCGGAACACTCGACCCCGGCAAGTCCGCCGACCTGATCGCCGTCGAAGGCGACCCGCTCACTGATCCGACTGCCGTTCAACGCGTCGATTACGTCATGGTGGAAGGCAATCCCATTCCGATGAAAGGCAGCAAATGATCCGGACCTCCCTCTTCGCCATCGCCCTGGTGCTGAGCAGCGCCGCACTCGCCCAGAGCGATGCACCCGCGGGCGACGCGCCGACCAACCAGCAAAAGGCGGAAGCGGCCAAGCCCAATCCCGATCAGGTGAAAGCGAGCGTCGAGGAAGACGCTCAGCCGGTGCAGCGTTCGATCCCGTTTCACGGCCGGACGCTCGCGTACACCGTCACTCCCGGGCATCTCACGATCCGCAACGACAAGGGCGAGCCGATCGCGAGCATGTTCTACGTCGCCTACACCATCCCGGCGCGCGGGGAACGGCGTCCGGTCACCTTTCTGTTCAACGGCGGCCCCGGTTCCTCGACCATGTGGCTGCACATGGGCTCCTTCGGTCCGATGAAGGTCGATGCCTCGATCCCGGAAACGATTCCCGGGCCGCCCTTCCGCTACGGCCCCAATCCCGACACGTTGCTCGACATCAGTGACCTCGTGTTCATCGACGCGCCGACGACCGGCCTTTCGCGCGAGATCGGAAAGGCGGAGCCCAAGGACCTGCTCGGAGTCGACAAGGACCTCGACGTCTTCACGAGGACGATCCAGCGCTATCTCACCAAATATCAGCGCTGGAACGATCCCAAGTTCATCATCGGCGAAAGCTACGGCACCACGCGCGCGGCGGGCCTCTCGGACAAGCTGCTCGATGCCGGCGTCCAGCTCAACGGAATCACCTTCATGTCGACGGTGTTCAACTTCGCCGACCTGTTCGGCGGCGAGCAGTCGCTGATCGGCTTCCTTCCTACCTATGCGGCCGACGCCTGGTATTTCGGGAAGATCCCGGGCAAGCCGCCGCTCGAGGAATTCCTTCAGCAGGCGCGCGACTTCGCGAGCGGCCCATACGCCGAGGCGCTGCAGAAGGGCAATGCGATCAGCGAGGCCGAGAAGCAGTCGATCGCCGAGCAGATGGCCCACTTCACCGGCCTTTCGACCGATTACATCCTGAAGTCGAACCTGCGGGTCGACCCGGGCCGTTTCCGCCGGGAGCTTCTTCGCGACCGGCACGAGATCATCGGCCGGATCGATTCGCGCTACGTCGGGACGGAGCCGGACAATATCGGCGAGAGCGCCGACTATGATCCGCAGGGAAGCGCGATCACCGGCGCATTCGTCGGCGCGCTCAACGACTATCTGTTCCGCGACCTCGGCTACCGTACGCCGCTCGTCTACCGGCCCAACAATTATGCCGGGATCGGAGATTTGTGGGACGTGAGCCACAAGTCGGCGGACGGCAAACAGCAGATCGTCAATACCGGCGTCGACCTCGCCGACGCCATGCGCCAGAACCCGCGCATGAAGGTGCTGTCGGTCAACGGCATCTACGACCTGGCGACGCCGTTCCACGGCGCCGAATATGAATTCCATCACCTGGCCCTGGAGCCGCAGCTCCAGGCCAATGTCCGCTACGAATATTATCCGGCGGGGCACATGATGTACGTGGACCCGGTCTCGGCGCGGAAGCTCAAGGCCGACCTCGCGGCCTTCTATGCGAGTGCGATGTAGCCAAAAGAAAAGCGCCCGCCCGGAACGGATCCGGGCGGGCGCCCTCGCCCCCTAAGGCAGGATCCTTTAGCTGATCGGCTGCAGGTTCACCGCAGCGGTCTTGCCGCGACGATCGACCTCGAGCTCGAACTCCAGCCTGTCGCCTTCGTTGAGCGTCGGGATTCCGGCGCGCTCGACGGCCGAAATGTGAACGAAGGCGTCGGGCTGGCCGTCGTCGCGCTGAATGAAGCCAAAGCCCTTCATCGCGTTGAAGAACTTGACGGTGCCGCTCGCCTTCTCACCGGTGAGCTGCCGCTGCGGGCCTCGCTCGGCCCGTTCGACCGCCATCGGCTCGCCTTCGATCCGCAGGTTCGTCGCCGAAATCCGGCCGCCGCGGTCGACGAGCGTGAACTCGAGCGGCTGACCGTCAGCGAGGTCCGTGAGGCCCGCCTGCTCGACCGCGGAGATGTGGACGAACACGTCCTCACCGCCGTCATCGCGGACGATGAAGCCGAAGCCCTTTTGCGGGTTGAAGAATTTGACGACGCCCTTGCCTTCGCCAACGACCTGCGGAGGCATTCCGCCACCGCTGCCGCCGCGGAACCCGCCGCCACCGCCGCCACCGCCGCGATAGCCGCCGCCACCGCCGCCGCCGAATCCGCCGCGGTCGCCGCCGTAGCCACCACCGCCGCCGCCGCCGAATCCGCCACGGTCACCGTAGCCGCCGCGGCCGCCAAAGCCGCCGCGCTCCTGGAATCCGCCGTGATCGCTAAAAGTCTCTTCGCCGAAGCCTTCGCGTTTATCCCGACCGCGACCGCCACGGTCTCCTTTGCGCCCTCTATCGAAACCCATAATCTTCCGAACTCGTTAGCCCGCCTATCCTCAAACCAACGCGCTCGGGCCAAATGGCGCAACCGGTCATGGCGCGTAATCCACTCACGCACCGTTCACGCCATTACAGCAAAAATAATCCTTGCTCTAGTGATTCAAATTGCAGCGAATTTCGACGGGGCTGGCAAGGCAGGTGGAAGGAAGACTAAAGCGCCTTTCCTGACCTTGCGCGAGGAGCTTGAATGGCCGTCCACCTTCACGAGGAAGATCTGCCCGCGGACGTCAGATTCGCCGATGGGCCGATCGCCGTCGATACCGAAGCCATGGGGCTCGTCCCCGGCCGCGACCGGCTGTGCCTGGTGCAGCTGTCGGACGGACACGGGAACGAACATCTCGTGCGCTTCGCCAAGGGGAGCGACTATTCGGCTCCAAATCTCAAGGCGCTGCTCGCCAACCCCGGCCGGCTCAAGCTCTATCATTTCGCCCGCTTCGACGTCGGGATCATGCAAGCCTATCTCGGGATCATGGCTGCGCCGCTTTACTGCACGCGCACCGCCTCCCGTCTGGTCCGCACCTATACCGACCGCCACGGCCTCAAGGACCTCGTGAAGGACCTCCTCAACGTCGACCTTTCAAAGCAGCAGCAGTGCAGCGACTGGGGCGCAGGCGAGCTTAGCGACGCGCAGCGGGAATATGCGGCGAGCGACGTTCGCTATCTTCATGCCCTGAAGGAGAAGCTGGACGAGCGGCTCGAACGCGAGGACCGTGTCGCGCTCGCCCAGGCCTGCTTCGACTTCCTCCCCGCCCGCGCGCTGCTGGATATCGCCGGCTGGCCTGAGCAGGATATATTCGCGCATGACGGCTGAGGGCCGACATGGCTGATACGCTTGCTCGGGCCCGCTCTGGCAAGAATCGCTGGGCGGTCCCCGGAAGCGTCCACGACCGCCTGATCCGTTTCGCCAAGATCGCGCTTCCGAGCGCGGTGGGCGCGCTGATCGCCATTCTCGCCCTCGCGCCCCTGGGGAAGCACAGCGACGTCAGCTTCATCCTCGACAAGAAGAAGGTCCAGAACGCGCAGGAGGCGATGCGGGTGGAAGCCGCGCGCTACACCGGCACCGACGACAAGGGCCAGCAATTCACCATGGTCGCCAACCGCGCCATCCAGCCGACCTCGGACGTGCCGGTCGTGGACATCCGCGGAATCCTGGCGCGGCTCAACCTCGCGCAGGGTCCCGTGATGGTCGCCGCCAACCAGGGACGCTACAATCTCGACACGCAAAAAGTGAATGTGGACGGGCCGGTGAAGGTGGTGGGCGCGGATGGCTACCGCCTTGTCACGCGGGACGTCACGGTGGATCTGAAGCACCGCCAGCTGGCGAGCGCCGGTCCCGTGACCGGGGCGATGCGCCTCGGCCAGTTCCAGGCGGGGCAACTGAAGGCCGACCTGGGCGCTCGGACCGTCGTGCTCGATGGCGGTGCTCGCTTGAAAATCGTCCAAGGGGCCGTCAGATGATGCACATGCGCCTGTCTGGCATCATCCTTGCTACTGCAGTGCTGGCCGCGACCGCGGCTTTCGCCCAGGTGAAGCAGGAGCAGCCGACGTCGGCGCTGAAGGGCCACGACACCAACGCGCCAGTCGACGTCACTTCCGAGCGCATCGAGGTGCAGGAGCGGGCCGACCGTGCCGTGTTCACCGGCAATGTCCATGCGACCCAGGGCGACATGACGCTCGACACGCCCCGGCTGACGGTGGCTTATTCGACCGCGCCCGGAAGCAACAACGGCACCAATGTGCAGATCAACCGCCTCGACGCGGCCGGCGGGGTGGTCGTTCGCGACCCCTCGGAAACGGCGAAGGGCGACTTCGGCGTCTATGATCTCGATCGCAAGCTCATCACGCTGATCGGGAACGTCCAGCTCACGCGCGACAACAACCAGGTGAACGGCGCTCGCCTCGTGATCGACCTCAACTCCGGACGCGCGGTGATTGACGGTGGCCCACCCGGCGTCAATTCGAGCGGCGGCCGGGTGACGGGCCATTTCACGGTGCCGCAGCAAAGCGCTCAGCCACAATCGAAATCGAAATAGGCCGGAACAAGTGAACGAAGCCGCGACCATCCAGCGCCCCGCCAGCGAGGCGCAGCAGATGAGCGGCGGGCTCGAGGTCCGCTCGATCGCCAAATCCTACGACCGCCGGGCCGTTCTCCACGACGTCTCGCTCGACGTCCATCGCGGCGAAGTGGTCGGTCTACTCGGGCCCAACGGCGCTGGTAAGACGACCTGCTTTTATTCGGTGATGGGCCTGGTGAAGCCCGACAGCGGGCGGATTTTCCTCGATGGGCAGGACATCACCGAGCTGCCGATGTACCGCCGCGCGATCCTCGGTCTGGGCTATCTGCCGCAGGAGACGTCGATCTTCCGCGGAATGACGGTCGAGCAGAATATCATGGCCGTCCTCGAAGTGTCCGAGCCGAGCCGCGAGGTTCGCCGCGCACGCCTCGAGCAACTGCTCGACGAATTCGGGATCAAGGCGCTGCGCGATTCGCCCGCGATGGCGCTGTCGGGGGGCGAACGTCGACGCTGCGAGATCGCGCGCGCACTCGCGGCTCATCCGACCATCATGCTGCTCGACGAGCCGTTCGCCGGAATCGACCCCATCTCGATCGCCGACATCCGCGAGCTGGTGCGCGAACTGAAGAGCCGCGGGATCGGCGTTCTGATCACCGACCACAACGTCCGCGAGACGCTCGACATCGTCGACCGCGCCTGCATCATTTACGACGGCCAGGTCCTGTTCGCTGGCACTCCCGAAGCGTTGGTCGCCGATGCGGAGGTTCGGCGCCTCTACCTCGGCGAGAGCTTCGCGCTGTAACGAGGGATCCAGCGATGGGCCTCGGCCCCTCCCTAAGCATCCGCCAATCGCAGCAGCTGGTCCTGACTCCCCAGCTGCGCCAGGCGATCCAGCTCCTCCAGCTCAGCAATCTCGAGCTCGATGCCTATCTCGCCGAAGAGCTCTCGAAGAACCCGTTGCTCGAGGCTCCGGCCAACGAGCCCGAGGAGCAGCCCGCGGGCGATTTCGTCACCGATGAGCCCGACAGTGACGAAGCTCGCGACGATCCCGGGGCAGACGATCTGATCATGGGACAGGCGGAGGACGACCGCCCGCTCGACGTCGACTGGACCAGTGAAGCGCTGGAGACCGACAGCTATTCGGACGTCGTGACGTCGGGCGGCGGCGAGGAAGGGTTCGACTTCGAGCGGGTCCAATATTCCGCGGGCTCGCTCGCCGAGCATTTGACCGACCAGCTGCACGGCCTTTCGGGCGAGGTCGGCGACCTTGCCCGGATCATTGCCGAGACCCTCGACGATACCGGTTACCTGACGGTTCCGCTGGAGCAGATCTCCGAGCTTTCGGGAGCGCCGCTGCCGCTCGTCGAGCAGGCGCTCGATGCCGTCCAGGGGCTCGACCCGCCCGGTATCGGCGCCCGGTCGCTCGCCGAATGCCTCGCGCTGCAGGCGAAAGCCGCGGACAGGTACGACCCCGCGATGGCGCGGCTGATCGACAATCTCGACCTGCTGTCGAAGGGCCGGACCAGCGACCTCAAGCGCATTTGCGGGGTCGACGACGAGGATCTCGCCGACATGATCCGCGAGCTTCGCGCCTATGATCCGAAACCGGGCTGCCGGTTTTCCGGCGCACCGGCGGAGGACGTCACTCCGGATGTGTTCGTGCGGCGCACCCGCGCAGGCTTCGCGGTCGAGCTCAACCAGGCGACGCTCCCGCGGCTGCTCGTCAACCGCCGCTACTATCAGGAGCTGAAGAGCGGACCGCAGGACAAGAGATCGCGGGCATGGCTCAGCGAATGCCTGGCCAGCGCCAGCTGGCTGGTGAAGTCGCTCGACCAGCGCGCGCGGACGATCGTCAAGGTCGTCTCCGAAATCGTGAAGCGGCAACAGGGTTTCTTCGAGCGCGGAGTCTCGGCGATGAAGCCGATGACCCTGCGGGACGTCGCCGAAGCGATCGGCATGCACGAATCGACCGTCAGCCGGGTCACGTCCAACAAATATCTGCTGTGCGACCGCGGTCTCTACGAGCTCAAATATTTCTTCGGCTCGGGCGTTCAGTCCGCGGAGGGCGACGGCGCGGCCGCCGAAGCGGTCAAAGCGGCGATCAAGGAGCTGATCGAAGCCGAGACGGAAATCCTCAGCGACGACGCGATAGCCGGACTGCTCAAGAACAAAGGCTTCGACGTCGCCCGGCGGACGGTGGTGAAATATCGCGAGTCGATGGGAATCGGCTCGTCGATCCAGCGTCGGCGCCTGCGGAAGATCGCGGGCTAGGGGCTCACCCGCGCCCAGATCGGCAAATGATCCGATGCGCGGCGCGCGACCGCGCTCATGTGGACTCCGGCCGCCTCGATATTCAGGTCCTTGTGAACGATGATCCGGTCGAGCTGCGCCACCGGATGCCGCGCATGGAAGCTGGGACCCGTCGGCACCACGTGGAAGTCGGGCTCGAGGTCCTTGAGGCAGCCGGCGACCGTCCGCCATTCGTTGGTGTCGCCCATCAGAACCGTCGGCATCTTCTGCGGACGCGCCGCGATGGTCTGGATGATCGACCGCATCTGCCGCCGCCGCCACAGCCCCGAGAGATCGAGGTGCATGCCGATCACCCGGAGCGGGCGGTCGCCGATCAGTAGCTCGGCCATCACCGCCCCGCGCGGCTCGAGCGTCGGAAGGTCGAGCGCCGCGCAGCCGAGCACGCCGATATGATGCTTCACCAGGATCGCATTGCCGTGCCAGCCGATGTTGCGGGTGTTGACGTTCAAGAGCCGGTCGGTGTGCTTGCGCGCCTTGTCGAACATCCTCTTGTGGCGGACTCCGAAATGCACCGGCTTGTACATGCCGTGGCTGTCGATCAGCTCATGCGGCACCGTCGATCCGCGCCCGCCGATGCGCTTGTCGGCTTCCTGCAGCGCGACGATGTCGGCGTCGATCTCCTGCAGGACGCGAAGAACGCGATGCGGGTCGCGCCGGCCGTCGAGGCCAACGGCCTTGTGCATATTGTAGCTTGCCAGCGTGATGCAGGACCCGTGCGCTGCCATTTCCGATTGATACTCAGAGGTCCAAATGCTCGTGGGCGTAGGCTACTGCCTCCTCGAAGCTGATGCCGGTCCGTTGCTGAACCGCCAGTGGATGGTCGGTCGGCTCAAGCTCAATTATCGGCCGCAGCCCCGGTTCCCGCGGGTGTACATGGCACTTGAGGTTTTCGGTTTCCGGATATCCCGGAAGCCGGTTGGCGAACCAGCCGAACATCCATCCAAGACTCGCGCGCTTGGGGTCGTCGATTGCCGCGAAATACCTTTTGAAGTTGTCGCCGCTGAGCGACGACCAGACTCCAAATTCCAGGCCGCCTTCGCGACCGGCAAAGGGAAGCTCCAGAACGCAGCGAACGAAATATGCTTCGTTGCGCCAAATGCACGTATCACTCGTCAGCTCGAAATCTCGAGCACGTTCGTCGTCGCCTGCATCGAACCAGATCGCCGGCGCCTCCATGGCGAACGCAGGCAGATCGGTGTGAATCTCTCCGCAGGAAGCACACCTCCATTCCGGCAGCGAATGATCGTCAGACATCCAGGTTGGCGACGCTGAGCGCATTGTCCTGGATGAACTCGCGCCGGGGTTCGACGACGTCGCCCATCAGCCGGGTGAAGATCTCGTCGGCGACGTCGGCCTGGGCGACTTCCACCCGGAGGAGCGACCGGTTGGCCGGATCGAGCGTCGTCTCCCACAATTGCTCGGGATTCATCTCGCCCAGCCCCTTGTAGCGGGAGATCGACAGGCCCTTGCGCCCGGCCGCGAGCACCGCGTCGAGAAGCTCCGACGGGCGCGTAACCGTGACGGTCTTCTTCCCCTCCCCTTCAGGGGAGGGGTTGGGGTGGGGCAGGGTTTCATCGTAACCCCCGCCCGGCTCGATTTCATCGAGCTCCCCCTCCCCTGAAGGGGAGGGGATTGCGCCTTTCTTGAGCGTCCGTAGCGTCGAGGGCTGCGCGTAGGCGGCGCCCTGCTCCTTCGCCAGCGCGTCGAGCTTTCGCGCCTCGGCGGAGACGAGGAAGGTCGGCTCGATGACGTAGGCGTCGGTCACTCCGCGCCACAAGCGCTTCAGGAGGTAACCGCCCTCCGCGGCGGCTTCACCCGACCAGTTCGCCTCGGGATCGCCGGCGTT